>JAUXOM010000043.1 GCA_030682175.1 Rhodocyclaceae bacterium | reverse complement strand
GCTTCGTTACGGAGAGATTGCGGACTTTCCCGGTGGCCCGGATGCCCGAGTGTCGCCGCGATGGCCTGGTGGGCGCGGTGTGCGAGATGCCTGCGTTCTGCCAGCGGCGGAGCGAAGCTGGCCGCCAGCTCGATCTGCGCGACCAGGCCGCCGGATTCGAGGATGGTGATCAGGCAGCGGATCAGGCTGGTCTCGTCGATATATGCCGGCGCCGTCGACGGCGTTCCGTCGCGACCGAAATAGCGCAAGGCGAGCGCATGTACCGGCACGGCAGCGTCGATCGCGCTCTGGAACAGTGCGCCATGGAACGGCAATACCCGGTCGCCGCGGGTCGTCGTGCCCTCCGGAAAAATCGCCAGGCGCTGACCGGCAACGAGTGCCGCCAGCATCTGTTGCCGGGTCAATTCGGCTGCCTTGCGCTTGCCGCGCTCGATGAATACGGTGCCAGTGCGACGGCACAGCCCGCCGATCAGTGGCCACAGGCGGACATCGCTCTTGGCGACAAACGCGGATGGCAGCAGCGCATTGATGACGAAAATGTCGATGAAGGAAATGTGATTGCCGACCAGCAGGCCGTGTCCGATGCGCGCCGGGTCGATCGCGGAGTCGATCCGGACGCCGAGCAGGGTCAGCAACTGGCGTGACCAGCGGCTTGTCAGGCGCTGCTGCCATTCGCCATTGATCCGCCCGAACAACAGGCCGGCCTGCAGGGTGCCGGAAACCAGATGGAGTCCGATCAGCAGCAGGCGCAGTCCGGCAAGCAGCTTGAATTGCGGACGCGGCGTGGGCGGCAAGATCGGTAGTGTTACGGGCACGCGCTCACGGGCGCGTAATCGTTTCTTGTCGTCGTCTGTCTCGCCCCTGCACCTCGAAAGGTGGTACCGCGAGCCGCCGTGCGGCACAGCATCGGCACGCCAAAACCGCATGCGCTCACCGCGACTTGAGTTCGCTGTCCAGCATGTTCAGGTCGAGATGCCGGACATCGCGGCCGCTGGATATGTAGATCACTTCCAAGGCGATGTTCCTGCAGTGATCGCCGATCCGCTCAACGGACTTGGCGACCAGAATGGCTTCCAGTGCAGCGGAAATGGTTCGTGGATCGTCGATCATCTGGCCCACCAATCGGCGCGAAATCTCGCGAAAACCCTGCTCGATTTCTTGCCCGCTCTGAGCCACCGGCGCTGCTGCCGTGACATCGAGGCGGGCAAAGGCATCGAGCGCAGCGTGCAACATGCTTGCTACTCGGTCGCCCAAGGCCGGAATGTCGGCGAACCGGCCTTTCCAACCGTTGGCGCTGCTGCCGCGCATCGTCTGCGCCGCCCTGGCGATCTTCTTGGCCTCGTCGCCGATGCGCTCGAGGTCAGTGACGATCTTGCCGATGCCCATGAGCAATCGCAGATCGATGGCGGCCGGCTGTTGACGGGCGACGGCCTGGGCGCAAAGTTCGTCGATGCCTACTTCCAGTCTGTCGATGCTGGTATCGCGTGCGATGACCATCTCCGTCAGCTGCTCATCGATGTTGGCGAAAGCGGCAATGGCAGTGCGGATCTGATCCTCCACCAGGCTGCCCATCCGCGCGAGATTGGTACGGATAACGTCGAGTTGAACATCAAAACCGGTAAAACTGTGCTCTGTCATCCCGAAAACCTCGTCTGAGCCGTTACGGTGGGTGCATAAGGGCAGAGTGCTGTGGTCACCACACCTTGCCAGGTCGGCGGGTGTCACAGTAAGCGCGCATACCCTCACTGTTCGCGCGCTCGGATTTTTGTTCCGCAGCCGTTCATTCTGGACGCGCTGTATTTCAGAAATATTTCATTACACGCATGTGTTATCGGCCTCAACAACGACAGTGCAGCCAACAACATGGGGCCGCATGGCGGGAACGATCTTTACCCGCTCCCTCGGGCACCGCGGGAGTTTGCGGCGCGACGCTCGACTCGGTTGTAGCCGACCGCTTTTGCAAAGCCTGCCGCGGGACGGGGACAGGGGCGGAAGTGCAACGCAGTTCTGTAATCAGACCGTAACAGAAGGCAACTAGCATGCCGACTTGGATCAACGGGCGCGATCCGGCGCCGAAAGTCTGCAAGTGCGGTTTCAACTTTCCATCAAGGAGTTCCTGAATGCAACTGAAAAAAATTGTTTCTTTGCTCGGTCTCGTCGCCGTCACCTCGTTCGCCGCGTCCGGCGCCATGGCCCAGGCCGTCCAGGTCGACCCTGCCCTGCCCAACTACACCAAGGCCAGTGGAGTATCCGGTAACTTCACCAGCGTCGGTTCCGACACACTGAACAACCTGATGACGCTGTGGGCCGAAACCTACAAGCGCAACTACCCGAACGTCAACATCCAGATTCAGGGCGCCGGCTCCTCCACCGCACCCCCTGCCCTGATCGAAGGCGCCGCCAACTTCGGCCCGATGAGCCGCGTCATGAACGCCAAGGAAATCGAGGCCTTCGAGAAGAAATTCGGCTACAAGCCCACCGCCGTGCCCGCCGCCATCGACGCGCTGGCCGTGTATGTCAACAAGGACAACCCCATCAAGGGTCTCTCCCTCCAGCAGGTCGACGCCATCATGTCCGCCACCCGCAAGTGCGCCGCCCCGGCCGACATCACCACCTGGGGCCAGGTCGGCATGACCGGCGAATGGGCTTCGCGTCAGATCGCCCTCTACGGCCGCAATTCGGTGTCCGGCACCTACGGCTACTTCAAGGAGATCGCGCTGTGCAAGGGCGACTTCAAGCGCAACGTCGCCGAGCAGCCGGGTTCCGCCTCGGTGGTGCAGAGCGTCACCGGCCAGATCGGTGCCATCGGCTACTCCGGCATCGGCTACAAGACCTCCGGCGTGCGCGCCCTGCCGCTCTCGAAGAAGACCGGCGAGCCCTTCGTCGAAGCCGAACCCAAGAACGCCATCGACGGCACTTACCCGCTGGCCCGTATCCTGTATTTCTACGTGAACAAGCGTCCGAATCAGCCGCTGGCCCCGCTCGAGCGTGAGTTCGTCAAGCTGGTGCTCTCCAAGCAGGGCCAGGAAGTCGTGATCAAGGACGGTTTCGTCCCGCTGCCCGCCGCCCTGGCCGCCAAGGCGCTCAAGGACATGGGCATCAACTAAGGTCGATAGCCCCCTCTCGGCACTGGCGGTCGGCTGAACGCCGTACCCGCTGCGGGGCATTTCATACCCGCTGCGGGGCACTTCGTCCCGCCAGCGCCGACTTTTAATGATTGAAGGAGAACCCCTCATGCGCAAAATCCAGCAGCGCCTGCTTCCCTACGCTTTTTCCGCCCTGGCGCTCGGCCTGCTGGCCGGCTGCGCCAGCCAGCAAACTGCACCGGCCGCCGCGCCAGCTCCCGCACCGAAGGCCGAAGCGCCCAAGGTGGAAGCCGCCAAGACCGCGACGGTCGATAATTACTTCCTGATCTATCACGAGAACGGCCGCATCTACCCGATTGCCGATGCCAAAAACTATCTCGAATTCCTCCACACCGGCGAGCTCATCTTTACCCGCACCCGCGTTGGCGCGGGCCCGAACGGCGAGACGCTTGTGTTCGGCATCGAGAGGAACGAAACCGGCGACCTGAAGAAGCCGGCCAAGGCCGAACTGTTCTTCGACGGCAAGTACGAGCCGACTGGCCCCTTCTACGGCGAAGTGATCCGCGACGGTCGTTTCCTCGTTTTCGGTAGTTGGCACGACTTCAAGGATTACCTGAAGAACAAGGAAATCACCTTTACCTTCACCGAAGTCGGCACCGGCCCGAAAGGCGAGACGGTCATCTACGCGCTCAACAAGGAAACTGTCAAGCAGGGCCGCCCGGTAAAGCTGGCCGAGCAGTTCAAAACGCTGCACAATATCAAGTAAGCTGCAATCCGGTACAAGGGCGCCGGCCATGCGGGAGCATGGCTGGCGTTTGCGCGCCCCGCTACAGGATAGTTAGTGCCACGAACGATGCGGTGACTCATGGAAAAAATCGAAGCCAACATCACGAAAGCAGGTGGTTACACGGGTACCCGCATGTCGAAGGACAAGCTGTTCAAGCATGTCATGACCTTTGGCGGTCTCAGCGTGATCATTGCGATCAGCCTGATCTTCGTTTATCTCGCCAGCGTGGTGGCCCCCATGTTCATGCCCGCCACCATGGACCCGCTGGTGCGGCACACCATGCCGGGGGGCGCCGCCGAAACCACCGTTCACCTCACCGCCGAAGAACAAGCCGAAATCGGGGTGCGCTTCACCGCGGAAGGCAATGTCTCCTTCTTCAACATTGCCGACGGCCAGCCCCGTGGCGCTGCGCGATTGGCCCTGCCAGCCGGCGCCCGCATCAGTACTTTCGCCGTTGGCGACCTGGCGCAGAAAGCCGTGGCTTATGGCCTGGCCGATGGCCGCATGATCGTCACCGAACAGGGTTTCAAGGTCACCTTCGTGCAAGACCCGGAAGACAGCGCCAAGGACATTCGCACGATTACGCCCAGCCTGGCCTATCCCCTCGGTGAAACGCCGCTCGTTATCGATGACGCAGGTCGGGCGCTCGGCAAGCTGACGGTACAGCACCGCGGCAGCGAAACCACCGCCGTCGCCCTGACCGAAGACAAACGCCTGGTGATGGCCGCCTTCGAAAGTCGCGACAACATGATTACCGGCGAGGTCACGACCGAGCGGTCGTCTGTCGAACTGCCGATGGTCGAAGGTGAGATTCGGCAACTCATGCTCGAGGTCAAGCAGCGCGACCTTTACATCGTGCATGGTGGCCGTTTCGTCAGCCACTACGACGTGATGAACAAGCGCGAGCCGAAGCTGGTGCAAACCGTCGCCGTCGTGCCCGAAGGCCAGACGGTCACTGCTGCCACCATCCTGTCCGGCGGTTTTTCGTTGATCGTCGGCAGCAATACCGGCGAGATTTCGCAATGGTTTCTCGTCAGGGATGACGACAACGTCAACCACCTGACCCACATCCGCGCCTTCAAGTCGATGGGGCACACCATCGCCACCCTCGCGCCCGAACACTACCGCAAGGGTTTTCTCGCCGGTGACATCGCGGGCAACATCGGCCTTTACTACGCCACCTCGAATCGCCAAATGCTGACCCGCTCCGCTGGCAGCGATCCAGTGCTCGCGGTTGGCATCGCCCCGCGCGCCAACGCCATCCTGGTGCAAACCGGTAACGCGTCGGTGCAGACGGCGAAAGTCGACAACGACTATCCGGAGGTATCTTTTTCCTCGTTGTGGCAGAAGGTCTGGTATGAGAGCTACCAGGAGCCGGAATACAACTGGCAGTCCTCGGCGGCCACCTCGGATTTCGAACCCAAGCTGAGCATCGCGCCGCTGACCTTCGGCACCTTGAAGGCCGCCTTCTACGCCATGCTGGTGGCCGTGCCGCTGGCGGTGATGGGTGCCATCTTCGCCGCCTACTTCATGTCGCCGAAAATGCGCAGCGTGGTCAAGCCCTCCATCGAAATCATGGAGGCCTTGCCGACCGTCATTCTCGGTTTCCTCGCCGGCCTGTGGCTGGCGCCCTTCGTCGACAACAACCTGGCCGGCACCTTCGTCGCCATCTTCCTGTTGCCGTTCAGCTTCGTCATCACCGCCTGGGTCTGGCACAAGCTGCCGGAGCAGATTACCCAGCGCGTCGGCCCCGGCTGGGAAGCCGCGTTGCTGATCCCGGTCATCATCCTGGTCATCTGGGCGTCGATTTCGATCGGCCATCCGATCGAGGCCGCCTTCTTCGGCGGCGACATGCCGCACTGGGTCACCAACGAGCTCGGCTGGACCTACGAGCAACGCAACGCGCTGGTGGTTGGCATCGCGATGGGTTTTGCCGTCATACCGAACATCTTCTCGATCGCCGAGGACGCCGTCTTCAGTGTGCCCAAGCACCTCACCACCGGTTCGCTGGCGCTCGGCGCCACCCCCTGGCAGACCTTGTTCTACGTGGTGCTGCTGACGGCCAGCCCCGGCATCTTTTCGGCGATCATGGTCGGCATGGGTCGCGCCGTCGGCGAAACCATGATCGTGCTGATGGCGACCGGCAACACCGCCGTGATGGACATGTCGATCTTCACCG
>JAUXOM010000024.1 GCA_030682175.1 Rhodocyclaceae bacterium | reverse complement strand
CGCTCGATCAGTCCGGTGATCGACTCTTTCTCCGCCATTTCTCGCTCCCAAAATGCGCGAGTAAACGTGATTTCAACAGGGTTTACAACCCCTTGTCGTAAGGGGCTGACTGTTAACGACTTTTCATGCTCCGGCCCTGCGGAAAATCCCACGGCAATCGCACAAAACCTTGTGCGTGGATGGCGACCATCGAAGCATCGTCCAGCGGTTCCGGACAAGAAACCGCATCTGCCGGATCCTGTGTGCGAAAACGAACAGACCCGGCGCGCCGGGCCGCGTAGTGTCGGACCTGTGATTGGTATCGCTCTTTGCAGGCGATTTGGTCACCTAATCTATATGGAGGCAATCTCATGAACAACATTATTTATATCGTCGGTCTGATCGTTGTCGTCTTGGTGGTTTTGTCGTTTTTCGGACTTCGATAAATGGTCAAGGTCATGTCGGAAGTTCCGCAGTCCACGACCCTGGCACACGCTGCCGTGAATGATCAGACCGGATGGAAAACCGCGGAATACCACGGCAAGCAAATGCATGTCTGCGCGGAGTTGCGCGCTCCTGAAAACGAAGAGCTTGCCGGCCACGGCCAACAATGGACTTTCACGGTAAAGATTGGCGAGAAAGGCACTGGCCCGATGGATGACGAAGGCGCCAGCGCCAAGTCGGATCCGGGGCTCTTCTATTCCACGCAAGCCATCGCGGAAGACATGGGTTTCCTCAGGGGCCGTGAGTTGATCGAAGGAACCTGATCGTCTTCCTCTGACGACAGATCGGACCTGAAACCCCTGCCCGATCCGATACTGTCACGCTTGCAGCGCTCACGACGCTCTTCGAAACGATGCGCGGCAAAGCGGCCGGTGTAGCGTGCACATCCCCATGTGTTCAGCAATTTCGCGCGCCGCACCAAGCCAGTGGTCGGCAGATGTGACATGTCAATAAAGGGTTCGGCAAAATAGTCGGTCGTCATCTACGCCACGAAACATTTCCGTGCGCTGGCGCACAAACAAGTTGGTGCACTTCACCTATCTTGCTGCCATGAATTCCGTAGGTAGCCCCTCCCCTCGCATCTCGCCGCTTGATGGTCTGGGCCGCAGTGCGGTTGCTGCCTGCGCAGAGGCCTTGGCGCTGCTAAGCTTTATCGGCAAATGTTCGGTCGCCCTTGGCCAGTGGGTCATACACCCGTCTCGTATACGCTGGCGGCCACTGCTGCACAACATTGCCAGCGCTGGCGTCGGTGCGCTGCCTATCATCGGGCTGCTGTCATTTCTGCTCGGCATCGTGGTTGCCTATCAGGGCTCTGGCCAGCTCAGGCAATACGGCGCCAACATTTTTGTGGTCGATCTGGTCGGCATTTCCATGCTGCGCGAGTTTGCCCCCCTGATCACCGCCATCATCGTCGCTGGGCGTTCGGGTTCTGCCTATGCCGCGCAGATTGGCACCATGGCGGTGACCGATGAGATCGATGCCATGCGCACGCTCGGCATTGCGCCACTGGAACAGTTGGTACTGCCGAAGATTCTCGCCTTGCTGATCGCATTGCCCCTGCTGACAGTGTTCGCCGATGTCTGCGGCGTATTCGGCGGCATGGTCATGGCGCGCGCGCAACTGGGCGTCGGCTTCGAAGAGTTTCTCGGGCGTTTTACCAAAGTGGTCAGCGTTACGACCTACCTTATCGGCATCGGCAAGGCACCGGTATTTGCGGCCATCATCGCGATGGTGGGCTGCTTCCAGGGCTTCCGCACCCGGGGTGGCGCCGATAGCGTGGGCCGCCAGACCACGCGCAGCGTCGTGCAATCCACTTTCATCGTAATCGTTGCCGACGCCATGTTCTCGATCGCCTTCAGCGCGCTGGATATCTGACATGTCAGTCGCCGCAACCGCAAACCCGGCAGTCATCAAAATCAGCAATCTGTCGACGCGCTTCGGCGAGCATGTCGTGCATGACGACCTCGACCTCGAAGTTCGCCAGGGCGAGATTTTTGCAGTGATCGGCGGCAGCGGTTCCGGCAAGTCGACGCTATTGCGCGAAATGATCCTGCTCCACCGCCCGGATGCCGGCTCGATACGGGTTCTCGGTGTCGACCTGCATGACATCGAAGATGCGGCCGCCCTCGCCTTGCGCCTGCGCTGGGGCGTGATGTTTCAGCATGGCGGCTTGTTTGGCTCGTTGACTGTCATGGAAAACATCGGGCTGCCGCTGCGCGAGCACCGCGAACTTGATGATGCGGCAGTCGATGCGCTGGCCGCGCAAAAACTCGCTCTGACCGGCCTTGATCCAGAGGTCGGCGCGCAATATCCGTCCGAGCTCAGCGGCGGCATGATGAAGCGTGCATCGCTGGCCCGCGCCCTGGTACTCGACCCGGAACTGCTGTTTCTCGACGAACCGACGGCCGGCCTCGACCCGGAAAGCGCCGGCGAGATCGACCAGCTGGTGCGCAAGCTACGTGATCAGGGTGGCCTGACCATCGTCATGGTCACCCACGATCTCGACCTGTTGTGGCAGCTGGCCGATCGTGTTGCGATCCTCGCCGGCGGCAGGGTGGCGGGCATCGGCTCAATGACCGAACTGGCGGAGATTGACCACCCGGCCATTCGAAAGTTCTTCGATGGACCGCGCGGCCGCGCGGCTCAGGTACAGACCCAGGAATTGCGAGAGTCGGTGGTGCCTCAAAGCGCACATCTCAGGAGTTCGTCATGGAAACCAAAGTGAACTATCCGCTGGTCGGTGCATTCGTCCTTATTCTCGGCGCCGTATTGGTGGCCAGCATACTATGGCTCGCCTCCGGCGGCTCCTTCCAGAAGCATTTCGACCTGTATCTGGCCATCGTGAACGAGTCGGTCGCCGGCCTCAACCTGAATGCGCCGATCAAATACAACGGTGTCGACGTCGGCAAAGTCCAGCAGATTGCGCTCGATTCAAAGACGGCGGAACGGGTGAACCTGATCTTCGCCATCGAGCGCGGTACACCGATCAAGGAGGACACCGTAGCCGTACTGAAAACTCAGGGGCTGACCGGCATCGCCTATGTCGAGCTCAGCGGCGGAACTGCGGATTCCTTACCGCTGCGCATCAAGGCGGGCGACCGCTATCCGGTGATTCTCACCAAGCCATCGCTCAGCGCACGCCTGGAGAATGTGCTCACCAGCGTACTGGCCAAGCTGGACAGCACATCGAACAATATCAACGCGCTGCTCAGTGACGAGAATCGTGCGGCCTTCACGAGTACGCTCGCCGATATCGCCACTGTGGCCAGGACGATCGCCGCCCGCAAGGATGACATCGATGCGGGCATGCGCAATGCCGCCCGCACGCTCGAGAATTCTTCGCGTGCCTCGGTGCAGTTTGGGCCAGTGATCGATCGCATCGGGCGGAGTGCCGCCGCCGTCGAAAAAATGGGCAATGAAGTCGCCAAAACCAGCACCAGCGCCGGCAAGACGGTTAACTCCATCGGCGCCGACGTCAAGCGCTTTACCGCGGAGACATTACCCGAACTGGAACGTCTGCTCGGTGAACTGAGTGTGCTGTCGGCCTCGCTGCGGCGCCTGACCGAGCAAACGGAACGCAACCCGGCCAGTCTGCTGTTCGGTCGCAAGCCGGTGCCAGATGGGCCTGGCGAGTCATCAACCGGAGCAACGCAGCCATGAGCTATCCATCCTTCGCCCAAAACAGCCGGCTGGGTGCCGCCATCGTTTTAATGTCGCTACTCGGTGGTTGCGGCGCGCTGAAAACGACGACATCGCCGCCACCGGCGTTTTATTCGCTCGACGCCACGCGCAGCGAAACCACGGCGGCAACCGTAGAAAGTCGGCGCTGGCGGGACGGCGCCGACTTTTCGCGGGCGCCAACATTGATCGTCAATCCACCCCATGCCGCCTCGGGCTTTGACAGTCAACGCATCATCTATGTGCGGGAGATCCACCAGCTTGAATATTTTGCGCACAGCGAATGGGTGGATACGCCGGCGCGCATGATCGTGCCGCTGATTGTCGCGGCGGTCGAAAACAGCGGGGCATTTCGCGCCGTGGTAACGACACCAAGCGCCGCGACCGGTGACCTGCGGCTCGACACCGAGATCATTCGCTTACAGCAGGTATTTGGCAGCCAGCCGAGCCATGTGCGTTTCACGCTGCGTGCCTATATGGTGGATAACACGACCCGGCAGGTGCTGGCACAGCGCGAATTCGACGCCAGCGTTGCCGCCGCGGGCGACGATCCGCGTAGCGGCGTCGAGGCGGCCAACCGCGCGGTGCGCGAAGTGCTGGAAAGACTGGCGGGCTTTTGCAGCGAATCCGCGGGGCACTGGCAGCCCGTCGCTGCGGCTGAACCGACGGGAACCGCCGCCAGCCCGAGCGGTCGGTGAAGTCGCTACAGAAGCTTTGGTGCTGGTTGCGCTCAGGTATGACCCATAGGCGGAATTGTGTCTGCCGGCGCTGAACGCGCTTCGGCCTGCGCTGCGCACAGGCAGGCGCCGAATATGAAAATGCTCCCGGAAAGATGAATCCACAGCAGCAAGGCCATGATCCCGCCGAATGCGCCATAGACTGCGTTTAATGTGGAAAAATTTTTAAGGTAGATCACGAATAGACTTTCGGCCGCCAGCAGAAGCGCCGTGGTGCACAGCGTGGCGACCCAGACTTCGGAGAAGCGCATAGGCCGGCGCGGAGCCAGTCGGTAAAACAGGCTCAGACTGAAGAACAGCACCAGCAAGGGGATGAAAAAGCTCCCCAGGGCATAGACCCAGGAACGGAAATCATCCATGGGGAACAGCCACTCCCTCGCCATTTGCATCAGCATTGGCGCCCCGATGCTAAAAAGCGCCACACCCGCCGTGATCCCGAGCAGCACCAGGCTTTTGAGCGGCAGCCGCCACCAACTGTACCCCGCGGTGCCCCAGGCGTGGTTGGTCGCGCTGATGAGGGTGGTGAAGCATTGGAGGGTGACCCAGACCAGGATGAGAAATGCGATCACTCCCGCCTGGCCACGCACTTTGATCACACCTGCGATGGTGTCAAAAATGTAAGCTTGCATGTCACCACTGATCGGGACGTAGATTTCAATATACGCAATGACCTCCGATGCGGCCCGGTCCCGGTCGATAAAGGCCGAGGTTATTGTGACGAGCAGAACTATCAAGGGAAACAGCGAGAAGAACGCGTTGAAGGCAAACGCTCCCGCCCACGCTGTCCCGTCAATCCGGAGAAACTTTCTGGCCGCTAGACGAAATATCGCCCATGCCTGGCGTGCTCTCTGGTTAAGCCAGTTTTGCCTATGCATCTTGCGCAGTCCTTCTTTGCCGACGGTGCCAGGCCTTGCTTCCTGGCCGAACGCCGCGGGAAGCCCATAGCATTTTTCGCGGTCGCGACGCGGTGCTTGCAATTACCCCCTCGAGACAACCGAGGAGCAAGCGCGTAAGCGTCAGGCCTGCACGATCTGTCGCTTTGCAGCCTGCTTTCATGGCGCAACATTGCCATGCAACAGATACAGCCTGTCGATCGCTGACAGCACCTCGTCGCCAAGCTTGACCTCGCAGGCATCGAGATCTTCCGCCAGTTGCGTGAGCGTGGAGGCCCCGACGATGGTGCTGGCAACGCACCAGCGCGAACGCATGAAGGCGAGCGCCAGTTGCGTGGGTGTCAGGCCATGCTCGCGCGCCAGGCTGCAATAGGCGGCCACTGCCGCGGCGACCCCCGGCTTGTCATAGCGCTGGCCGAAGTTCGCGAAGGAGGTAAAGCGCCCGGCAATCCGGGGATTGTCCAGATATTTCCCGGTGAGAAGGCCAAAGGCCAGCGGCGAATAGGCCAGCAGACCGACGCGCTCACGATGGCAGACCTCGGCCAGACCGATCTCGTAGGCGCGGTTGAGCAGGTTGTAGGCATTCTGGATCGAGGCGACACGCGGCAAGCCGAATTCCTCGGCATGGCGCGCGAACTGCATCACACCCCAGGGATGCTCGTTCGACAGTCCGATGGCGCGGATTTTCCCTTCGGCCACCAGTTCGGCGAGCGCCTCAAGCTGTGCCTTGATGGGGATGGTGTCCCGTTCATTCCCGGGATCGTATTGCCACTCGCCGAACATCGGCTGGTTGCGATCCGGCCAGTGCAATTGATAGAGATCGACATAATCGGTTTGCAGGCGGCGCAGTGAGGCTTCCAGGGCGGCACGGAGGTTGGCGCGGGTGTAATTGAGCGTACCGCCGCGAATCCAGGGCATGGTTCGTGCGGGACCGGCGACCTTGGTTGCCACGATGACGCGTTCCCGATCCTGGCGCTTGAGCCAATTGCCGACGATGGTCTCGGTGGCGCCGTAGGTTTCTGCGCGGGCTGGTACCGCATAAAGCTCGGCGGTATCGATGAAGTTGATGCCACGCTCACGGGCCAGATCGAGTTGGGCATGGGCATCCCGTTCCGCCGTCTGCTCGCCAAAGGTCATGGTGCCAAGACAGATCGGGGTGACGACCAGATTGCTGCTGCCGAGAAGACGGGTTTCCATGTAAGTTCCTTGCGATCTATCTAGCCCGTCACACCGGCGCAGGCCGGTTTCCAGGTTGTTGTTTTCCTGGATTCCGGCGAAAGTCCGAATGACGAAACTGAATTTTTCTTTGCGACGGTCACAGAGCGGATTTTCGGCTACCCCTTTACCGGCTTTACCCGCGCCGCTGCCAGCTTGGCACGCACCCGTGCCTCATCCGGCGTATCCGCATTCGCGATCGCAACGCCCATCCGGCGCTTGACGAAACTTTCGGGTTTGCCGAACAGGCGCAGATCCGACTCGGGCACTGCCAGCGCATCGGCAATTCCTTCATAAGCGATACCCTGCTCTGCCAGGCCGCCATAAATGACCGCCGATGCCGCCGGGCGGCGCAGCGAGGTATCCACGGGCAGCCCGAGAATGGCCCGCGCATGGAGTTCGAACTCCGAGAGTCGCTGCGAAGCGAGCGTGACCAGCCCGGTATCGTGAGGGCGCGGGCTGACCTCCGAGAACCAGACAGCATCGCCCTTGACGAACAATTCGACGCCAAAGATGCCGCGCCCGCCCAGCGCGCCGGTGACCTTTTCCGCAACGTCGCGCGCGCTTTGCAGGGCAACCGGCGACATCGGCTGGGGTTGCCAGGATTCGACATAGTCCCCGGCCACCTGCAGATGACCAATCGGCTCGCAGAAGGAGGTCTCGACCTGGCCGGAGGCGCCGATCGCCCGGACCGTCAATAGCGTGATTTCGTAATCGAAATCGACGAATGCCTCGACGATCACGCGGGCCTCTTTGACGCGACCCGATTCCAGGGCATGGCGCCATGCGGTCTCGACGTCCGCCACGCCGCGCAGAACCGACTGTCCCTTGCCGGAAGACGACATGACCGGCTTCACCACGCAGGGGTAGCCGATGCCCGCGTCGATGGCCGACTGTAGCTCAGCCAGCGAGTTGGCGAATGCGTAGCGCGAAGTGGGCAGCCCGAGTTCCTCGGCAGCCAGGCGGCGAATCCCCTCGCGATTCATCGTCAGTTGGGCCGCGCGTGCCGTGGGAATCACTTCGGCAATGCCCTCCCGCTCGATGTCGGCCAGCACCGCGGTGGCGATGGCTTCAATTTCGGGTACCACCAGATGTGGCCGTTCGGCTTCGATCAGGTCCCGTAAGGCGGCAGCATCCGTCATTGCGATGACATGCGAGCGATGGGCGACCTGCATGCCGGGCGCATTCGGATAACGATCGACGGCGATGACTTCGACCCCCAGGCGCTGCAGGGCAATGATGACTTCCTTGCCGAGTTCGCCGGCACCAAGCAGCATGACCTTGGTGGCAGCGGGGCTCAACGGGGTACCGATACGGCTTGGATGGGAGGCAGCCATGATCTTCAGGACGGGTGGTTGGGAATGATCGGGATGGTAACGCGATTGCGCATGCCTTGCGCCGGCAGTATCGGCCTGACATCGGTAACGTTCATGTTGCTTGCGGTTCAAGGTTCGTCGTGTGGCGGATCCGCAAAGTGCACAGCCAGCCAGACGGTTGCTTCCTTGCTGTCGGTCCATTCGACACGATGGCGTTGGCGCGGCGCGATGTGCAGCCAGTCGCCCGGCAGCAAAGTCTTGACTGCAGTTTCAGCGGCGAAGCGAATTCCGGCCGAGCCTTTCAGCAACAAGACCCATTCGGCATCGGGCTGGTCATACCAGAACCCCGGCGGGCTGGCCTGCCCGGTCGAAACAATCCGCTCGATCCTCAGGCCAGGCTTCGAGAGCAATGTCTCGAACCGTTCCGCGACTTCAGGTTGAGCGGGTAGCCCTGAAAAGAAATTGCCAGCCATGCGTTGAATTCCTGTCTGGAGGGAAACATCTATTTTTATCGTCCCATTGCAAACGCCGGCGGTCAAGCGGGATGACCGATGGGGTCATGCAAGCCTGACGGACTGAGTTCCTTTGTATTGCGCCATCCGAACCACCGGAAGACAACTGCCAGGCCTGTCAAAACCTAAGCCGGAGCGGCCAGCACGAAGTGGGGAATGGCAATGCTGGGCGGAACTGCAATGGGGTGATGCCCGCGCTGCGAGTCAAGCCAGGCAACGAAATCCTCCGCCGGGAGGGGTCTGGAAAAAAGATACCCCTGCCCCTCGATACAACGCATATGCTCAAGCACAGCCTTTTCTGACAACGTTTCGATACCCTCGGCGACAATATCGAGCGAAAGGCTTTCGGCCAAGGCTACTATGGCACGAGCAATCGACTCGTTGGCTGGCAAACTTTCAATGTCAC
Organism: Rhodocyclaceae bacterium; assembly: GCA_030682175.1. Classification (GTDB taxonomy): domain Bacteria; phylum Pseudomonadota; class Gammaproteobacteria; order Burkholderiales; family Rhodocyclaceae; genus Sulfuricystis. The sequence goes on along the minus strand of JAUXOM010000024.1, from coordinate 6,035 downwards.
GGACGAAAGACTGGTCGATCTTCAATCGGTCGATCGGAAATCGACGCAAATAGCTCAGGCTCGAAAAACCTGTGCCGAAGTCGTCGATGGCCAGACTGACGCCCAAGAACTTGATCTCTTCCAGCGTCTGCAGCACATGGTCGGCATTTTGCATCAGCACGCTCTCCGTCAACTCGAGTTCGACCAAGCGTGGGTCGATCCCATATTCGTCAAGCTGCGATCTAAGGAATTTGGGGAAACTGTGTTGCTGAAATTGCAGCGCCGAGATATTGATCGAGATGCGCAATGGCGGCAGGCCTTGTTCCTGCCAATCCTTCATCTGGCGGAGGGCACGACTCAACACCCATTCCCCAAGGGGCACAATCAGGCCGCTTTCTTCGGCAACCGGAATGAAGTGTGCGGGTGAAACCAGGCCGCGCACCGGATGTTGCCAACGCACCAGAGCCTCGACACCGCAGATTTTCTGGTTTGCCAATTTGACCTGGGGCTGAAAGTGCAACACCAGTTCGTCGCGGTCGATTGCCTGGCGCAACTCATTCTCCAGCGACAGGCTTGCCGTGTTGTACATCGTCGTGTCGGGCGAGAACTTGCGAAAGCCGTTGCGACCGCCGGACTTCGCCTCGTACATCGCCGCATCGGCCTTGGCCAGCAGGGCTTTTACATCGACGTCATCACTGGGGTAGGTCGCGCTACCGACGCTCACCGTGACGACCAGGGAATGTCCCAGCAATTCGATCGGTTCACGCATCGCATTCACCACCCGCAGCGCCACCGTGTCCACGTGGGCCGGATCTTCGATATCCTCCATGAGGATCGCGAACTCGTCTCCTCCCAGACGGGCAACCGTGTCGGCGCTCCGTGCCGAAGACTTGAGGCGATCCGCAACCGTGCGCAGCACGGCATCGCCGGCTGGGTGACCGAACGAGTCGTTGATCTGCTTGAAGCGGTCGACATCGATAAACAATATCGCCACCAACAGTCCCTTGCGCTCGGCATCGCGGCAGGCATGCTCCAGGCGATCGCCCAGCAGCATGCGATTCGGCAGGCCGGTCAGATTGTCGTAGTGTGCAAGAAAATGGAGTTCGGCCTGCGTTCGCTGGGTGATGATGTTGAGCAGGTCGCGGCCATTGGCAACCCCAAGGTAGTGATCCTGGCTGGTGACAATGAAGCCGGTGACCATATGCTGCATGCCGGCATCAATGACCATCTGCGCCACGTCCTCGATGCTGCAATTTTCTTCGACGACGATGGGCTCGATGCTTCGATACCCCGGGTGAGCAACCAGTTCCAGGATGCTGCGGCGACCGAAGATTTCCCGGCTGTAAGGCTTGCTGAAATACTCGATAAAGCGCGTGCGATCCAGCAAGAGGAGCGGCCTGGCGACAGCATCGACGACCGGCAACGCGTAAAGCGCATCGTCATCCAGAAAGCGTTCCAAAACGACCTGACAGAAGTCGTCAGGACTGACCGGTTCAAGTAACTTCAACAGATGACGCACCGTCGGCGCCGCCTGCAGCCGCCCTTCACTGATGAAAGTAAACTGGCGTTGGGGTTCGTCGCGGGTTGGCAGTCTGGGTTTCATGGATGGCACGCCCGACAACAGCAAAAACCTACTGTCTGCCAAAACGCGTCTCAGCGAGTTAAGAGGAGCTCAACCTTACCCAACTCATGTGAAGGTATTATTAAAGTCATAACTACGCCGGCGACGTTTCTCAGTACAGTTCGGACAGCAGCATTTCAACCGGATCGAATGTCTCTGCTGAAACCGGGGCGATTCACCCTTGTGCAAGAACTCACCCCTGGCGGGTACCAGCGGCCCGCCGCCAGCGGCCCTCCACCTTGAAGTGACGGTCGAGCTTGGGTTTGGGCATCAGGAGGTTTTGGCCGCGGACTTTTCGCGATGCCTTATGCGCCAGAATGGCAGCGCTCAACTCTTCTTCGGGCAACAGGATGGGAGGGATATCGCTTTTGGGGTCATAGGCGGCGAGATCGGACTTGATGGTGATAACGAGTTCTTCCGTCGCGGCCTTTTTGCCTTGTCTTGCCATGAGTTCCTGGGCAATCGGCGTCAGCATGAAGCCGTTTTCCGTTGCACTGATCAGGCCAAAGACGGAGAGACGCCGTATCGCTTCGCCCATTTTCTCAACGAAAGGAATGGTGCCTTGCAGCAGATCGGCAGCCGCCACGATCTCGACCAGTTGCGCAGGGCGCCGCTTCGATGCAAGGGTAGTGGCCATCAGAATAATTACGTCTAAATCGTGAATCTGGCGCATCGAGTGACCTTTATGAATGAATCGTGCAAGACATGGCATCAATGACGTGGTCGTTGCCGGAGGGGAAGCAGAATGTCCATCAGCCCGTTGTGATCGATCTCATGCATCAAGGCCAGGAGTCGGCCAATCTCGCCTTGGGGAAAGCCTTCACGGGCGAACCAGTTGAGATAGTTCCCGGGCAAATCGGCGATCAGTCGCCCCTTGTGTTTGCCAAAGGGCATCTCCCGTGTGACCAGCAACTCCAAGTCTTCGGGCTTCATTGCGGGCAGGCTTATTGGTCGATGCCCACGACGTCGTCAGCCTCGAACTCGTCCGGCACGGTGCCGTCGCCAATGCCGGTGACCATGGCGGCCATGCTTTCGCCCAGTTTTACGAAGTATTCCTGGCTGATGGGGTCGTAAAAACGCTGACCAATGGCAACGTCGCTGTACTTGATGCGCTGACGGGCAGGAGAAGATGTCATAGTGGTTCGCATAAATAAGTGAAGAGACAAGGGCAAATCAATGGAAACGCTCTCTAACTCCAGTTGGCCAACAAACTCCACACCATACCAACCTCCGGTCTAGGGAAATGCTGATCAAGTCCAGATTCGTCATTCCGGCGCAAGCCGGAATCCAGGAAAATCAACAAGCTGGACACCGGCCTACGCCGGTGTGACGAACTTGATCAGCGCTTCCCTAGCGTAGTTCCGATCACCCCTAAAAGCAAAAAGCCACCCACAAGGATGGCTTAAGTGCTTGATATATTTTGGCTCCTCGACCTGGACTCGAACCAGGGACCTGCGGATTAACAGTCCGACGCTCTACCAACTGAGCTATCGAGGAATGATGAGGCGCGAATGATATGGATTTCTGCCACTCGCGTCAACGTCAAGCATGACGTCAAGCGGGTGAACATCGACCCGTCGGTGATGAATGACAAGGAAATGCTCGAGGATCTGATTGCGGCTGCCCTCAATGACGCCAACCGTCGTGCCAAAAGCACCATGCAGAAACGCATGGGTGCGCTGACCGCCGGTTTGCCGCTGCCGCCGGGCATGAAACTGCCGTTCTGATTTTCGGCTTTGGTCTGGCAGGCGCTGGTCAGCTACTCGTGGCGGCTTCGCCGAAGCGATAGCCGCCTGCCGGACGGGGCCGGAACCAGTGCCAGATACCCATGGCGCTGGTGATGCAGAAGGCACCTTGTTGCAGGGCCAGGGCCATGTTGCCGCTGGACAGGCCGTAAATGGTCCAGCAGAAGTTCGAGATCAACCACAGCACGAAAGCCCAGCGGGCCTTGGGGGACTGCACAGCCATCAGTACTGCGCCGACGATGCCAAGCAGGCAGCCGGACCATTCGAATACACTCATCCAGGAAAGCACGAAACACCTCAGGAACTGCGTTTGCAGAGGCACCATAGCCGACCGCGGCGCGCAGCTTAGTGGCTGTAGCAGGTATGGGCCTTGATATAACGCAATAGATCATCAATTACCTGCACATCGGGCATTCATGTCGTGCAGAAGCTTGGAGGCGGAAGGAGTAGTATTTTCCCCTCAGGTAGAAACAAGCCAGCCATCGTCAATCGGGTGCCATGTCACTTTTTCATCACCACAGAGGCCTTGCATGAGTCAGGCAGATAAATCGCAGGTCGTTGAAGCGTCCCAACCGGTGTCGGCGCGGGTACGACAGCGCCTGCAACAGGCGGGGCAGCGCTTCCATGCCAATGACAATATCGCGGATTTTCTTGAGGTAGGCGAACTGGACCACCTGCTCGATGAGGTGGCCGAGAAGATGCGTGGGGTGCTGGAGAGCCTCGTCATCGATGTCGACAGCGACCACAACACCCAGGACACGGCGCGACGTGTCGCCAAGATGTACCTTACCGAGGTCTTTCACGGCCGCTACCAACCGGCCCCGCCGATCACCGAGTTTCCCAATGCCGAGCACCTGAACGAACTGATGATTGTCGGGCCAGTAACGGTGAGGAGCGCCTGCAGTCACCATTTCTGTCCGATCATGGGCAGATTGTGGATCGGCGTGATGCCCAACGAGCACTCCAACCTGATCGGGCTCTCCAAATATTCTCGCCTGGCCGAGTGGGTGATGTCCCGGCCGCAGATCCAGGAGGAAGCGATTACCCAGATGGCCGATCTGCTGATGAACAAGGTCAGCCCGGACGGCCTTGCCGTGGTCATGGAGGCCGACCACTTCTGCATGCACTGGCGCGGCGTCAAGGACAATGGCGCCAAGATGGTCAACAGCGTCATGCGCGGGTCGTTTCTGCGCGATCCCGCCTTGCGCCGCGAGTTCCTGTCTCTCATCAACCTAAAGGATTAGGCCATGCTCGTTCGCCTGCTTTACGCCAGCTGTGCCGCGGCATCGCTGACGACCGAAAATGTTGACAGCATTCTTGAGGAGTCGCGCAGCCACAATGTGCCCCATGGCATCACCGGCATGCTGTGCTTCAGCAACGACCTGTTCATCCAGGTGCTGGAGGGCAGTCGCAAGAACGTCTCGGACGTCTACAACCGCATCGTCAAGGACAAGCGTCACAGCGACATCCAGTTGCTCATCTTCGAGGAAATTGCGGAACGGCGCTTTGGCAACTGGACGATGGGGCAGGTCAATCTGGCCCGGGTCAATCCTTCCTTGCTGCTCAAGTATTCCGAGACTCCGGTCATCAATCCTTTCGCCTGCTCGGGTCGTGCGACTCTGGCCCTGCTGGACGAACTGATTGCGAACGGTGCCGTGATCGGTCGTCCGCCCTGAATTGAGGATAGGAAATCCAACGCCCCCAATGCGCGTATCGCCGCGCGTTTCACTTGGGTCAGCTGCGGTGGCCGAATCTAGCTGGATCGCCGCGTGCCAGAACATGGCCTGCAAACCAGGAATTTCACTCGGGTTTGTTGCACTATTGCAGAGTATCGTGCGATTCAACGCTGTACGTCAGGAAAGAATAACTGTGCGTCATGGATGCGGTAACCAGCGATGCTTTGTTGGCCGGCAGGAGCCAGTAGCCAATCGATGAAGGCCAGACCATCTGCCTGCTTGACATGCGGATGGCGGACCGGATTAACCAGTATGACGCCGTAGGGGTTGAACAAGCGCTGGTCCCCTTCAATGAGGACACTCAGATCGCCGCGATTCCTGAAGGCGAGCCAGGTGCCGCGGTCGGCCAGGATGTAGGCGTTCATCGAGGCGGCGGTATTGAGCGCCGGCCCCATGCCGGAACCGGTGTCGCGATACCAGGGGCCTTTTTTCGCATCGAGGTCGACGCCGGCAGCTTTCCAGTAGCGCTGTTCGGCCGCGTGGGTGCCACTCTTGTCGCCGCGCGAGACAAAGGGCGCCCGTGTCGTCTCGATGCGCCGCAGGCCCTCAAGGATGTCCTTGCCGCTTGCCCTGGCCGGGTCCAACCTGGGACCGATCAGCACGAAGTCGTTGTACATCACGCCCTGCCGACTGACACCATGGCCTGCGGCGATGAATTTTTCTTCCGCCGCCTGGTCATGCACGAAGACCACATCGGCATCGCCGCGCCGGGCCATGTCCAGCGCCTGGCCGGTGCCGAGAGCGACGACCCGCACCTTGATGCCGGAGGCTTTGCTGAAGGCCGGCAGCAGATGGCCGAACAGCCCCGACTGCTCGGTCGAGGTCGTGGACGCGACGGTAATGAAGCGCTCCTGGGCCATTGCACTGGTTGCCAGCAGCAACAAGCTGGTACAGCAGGCGGCCAGCAATGAGCGACGTGATGTCATGGGGTTTCCTCCTCCAGAAAAAGTTTCG
>JAUXOM010000080.1 GCA_030682175.1 Rhodocyclaceae bacterium | reverse complement strand
CTTACTCGATGATTTTAGCCACGACGCCGGCGCCGACGGTGCGGCCGCCTTCGCGGATGGCGAAGCGCAGGCCATCTTCCATCGCGATGGGGGCAATCAGCTTCACCGTCATTTGCACGTTGTCGCCCGGCATCACCATCTCGATGCCCGCCGGCAATTCACAGGCGCCCGTCACGTCGGTGGTCCGGAAGTAGAACTGCGGACGATAACCATTGAAGAACGGGGTGTGACGACCACCTTCGTCTTTCGACAGGACATAGACTTCGGCGACGAAATGGGTGTGCGGCTTGATCGAGCCCGGCTTGGCCAGCACTTGACCACGCTCGACTTCTTCGCGCTTGGTGCCGCGCAGCAGCACGCCAACGTTGTCGCCCGCCTGCCCCTGGTCCAGCAGCTTGCGGAACATTTCAACGCCGGTGCAGGTGGTCTTGACGGTGGGACGGATACCGACGATTTCGATTTCTTCGCCAACCTTGACGACGCCGCGCTCAACCCGGCCGGTAACGACGGTGCCGCGCCCGGAGATGGAGAAGACGTCTTCGATGGGCAGCAGGAAGGGCTTGTCGATGGCGCGCTCGGGCTGCGGAATGTAGCTGTCGAGAGCATCGGCCAGTTGCATGATGGCAACTTCGCCCAGTTCGCCCTTGTCACCTTCCATGGCCTTGAGTGCCGAACCTTTGATGATGGGGATGTCGTCGCCGGGAAACTCGTACTTGGAGAGCAGTTCGCGTACTTCCATTTCGACGAGTTCGAGCAGTTCGGCATCATCGACCATGTCGCATTTGTTCATGAAGACGATGATGTAGGGCACACCGACCTGACGCGCCAGCAGGATGTGCTCGCGGGTCTGCGGCATCGGGCCGTCGGCCGCCGAGACGACCAGAATGGCGCCGTCCATCTGCGCCGCGCCGGTAATCATGTTCTTGATGTAGTCAGCGTGGCCCGGACAGTCAACGTGGGCGTAGTGCCGCTTCTCCGTCTCGTATTCGACGTGCGCCGTGTTGATGGTGATGCCCCGCGCCTTCTCTTCCGGCGCCGCATCAATCTGGTCGTAGGCTTTCGCCTCACCTCCAAATTTCGCCGCCAAAATCGTCGTGATCGCCGCCGTCAACGTCGTCTTGCCATGATCCACGTGCCCAATCGTCCCCACATTCACATGTGGCTTCTTGCGCTCAAATTTGCCTTTTGCCAT
>JAUXOM010000017.1 GCA_030682175.1 Rhodocyclaceae bacterium | reverse complement strand
GGTGCTGCTGACGGCCAGCCCCGGCATCTTTTCGGCGATCATGGTCGGCATGGGTCGCGCCGTCGGCGAAACCATGATCGTGCTGATGGCGACCGGCAACACCGCCGTGATGGACATGTCGATCTTCACCGGTTTCCGCACGCTGTCGGCGAACATCGGCGTCGAAATGCCGGAAGCCGCAGTGGGCTCCGTGCACTACCGCCTGCTGTTCTTCTCGGCGCTGGTGCTGTTCGCCTTCACCTTCGTCGTCAATACGCTCGCGGAACTGGTGCGCCAGCGCCTGCGCGAAAAATACAGCTCACTTTAATAAAGAATCGTCATGCACAACTGGTACAAGAGCGGAGCACCCTGGGTATGGATGACTGCCGGCGCGGTCGCCCTGTCGCTGGTGATGGTGTATGCCGTGGTCTGGATGACGGCGGCACAGGGCCTGGTGCATTGGTGGCCGAAGCCGGTGGCGGAAACCACTTTCACCGAACGCGACGGGAAACAGACGCGCCTGATCGGCGAAGTGCGCAAACGCGAAGAGGTCTCGGTGATTCGCCTGCGCGAATCCGGCTATACGCTGGACACTCAGGATAAATTTACCCACCGCTACCTGATCAAGCAGGGCAACCGCGATATCACCGGCATCGACTTCAAGTGGTATCCCGGCCCGCTGCTGGGCGAATTCGCTTACCCGCGCGAGCTGATCGCCGTCGAGCGACGCGAATGGGGACATTTATACGGCCACCTGAAGGCAGTCAAGGAAAACGGTACTGTCATCGCCGCAGACGAGGCGGCCTGGCCCGCATTGCAGGAACGCCTGACGCGTTCGAACCAGCTGTTCAAGGAAATTCACCGCATCGAGAAGGTGGACATCGGCAAGGTCAACTACGCCATGGAGCGCCTGCGCCTCAAGGAGCGCAAGCTGGCGTTGCAGAACAAGCTGAGCGCGGCGGACAGCACCGAATTCGCGCAGCAGCGCGATAAGCTGGCGGGCGAGTTCACTGCGCTGCAGGAACGCATCGAAGCCTTGCGCGTCGACATCGCGCGCGACAGCATCGTCGCCGAGGTGATGGAAGGCCAGCAGGTCGATGTTCCGCTCGCCAACGTTGCCGATGCGATCATGCCCAATGACATGAACGTGCTGCAAAAGACCGGCCACTATCTTGCCAAGTTCGTCGAGTTCATCTTCGACGACCCGCGCGAAGCCAACACCGAGGGCGGCATCTTCCCGGCCATCTTCGGCACCGTGTTGATGGTGCTGCTGATGGCCGTGATGGTGACGCCACTGGGCATCATGGCGGCGATCTACATGCGCGAATACGCCAAGCCGGGACCGATCATCCGCATCATCCGCATATCGGTGAACAACCTGGCCGGGGTGCCGTCGATCGTCTACGGCGTGTTCGGCCTCGGCTTCTTCGTCTATTTCCTCGGCCACAACATCGACCAGCTGTTCTTTCCAGAAGCGGCGCCGGCGCCGGTATTCGGCAGCCCGGGCATTCTCTGGGCCTCGCTGACGCTCGCCCTGCTTACCCTGCCGGTGGTCATCGTCGCCACCGAGGAGGGCTTGTCGCGCGTGCCGCGCAGCATCCGCGAGGGCAGCCTGGCGTTGGGCGCCACCAAGGCGGAAACGCTGTGGCGCACGGTGCTGCCGATCGCCAGCCCGGCGATGATGACCGGCCTGATCCTCGCCGTCGCCCGTGCCGCCGGCGAAGTGGCGCCGCTGATGCTGGTCGGCGTGGTAAAGCTGGCGCCCAGCCTGCCGCTCGACGGAAACTTTCCCTTCCTGCACCTCGAACGCAAGTTCATGCACCTCGGCTTCCACATCTACGACGTCGGCTTCCAGAGCCCGAACGTCGAGGCGGCGCGGCCGCTGGTGTACGCCACCGCCCTGCTGCTGGTGATCATCATCATCGTGCTGAACCTGTTCGCCATCCGCCTGCGCAACCGACTGCGCGAGCGGATGAAGGGCCTGGAAGGCGTATGACCCTCTTTATTGCCGTAACTTCCTGCTTGAAGGACCGTAGAAGATGAATGCAACCCCGGAAAAAACCCACGCGATGAACATCGGCAATCTGGGACGTGTCCAGATGGAAGACACCAGCGATGTGGCGATCCGTGTCCAGGATCTCAACCTCTATTACGGCGACGCCAGGGCGCTGACGAATGTCAACATGTCGATCCCGAGGAATCGCGTGACCGCTTTCATCGGACCCAGTGGCTGCGGCAAGTCGACCCTGCTGCGCTGCTTCAACCGCATGAACGACCTGGTCGACATCTGCCGCGTCGACGGCAAGATCCTGCTCGACGAGAAGAACATCTACGACAAGGACGTCAACGTCGCCCTGCTGCGCCGCCGCGTCGGCATGGTGTTCCAGAAGCCCAACCCGTTTCCCAAGTCGATCTACGAGAACGTTGCCTACGGCCTGCGCATCATGGGCGTCAATGACCGCAGGCAGCTGGATGAGGCGATCGAGAAGTCGCTGCGCGGCGCGGCGCTGTGGGACGAGGTCAAGGATCGCCTGCAGGAAAGCGGCATGAGCCTCTCCGGTGGCCAGCAGCAGCGTCTGGTGATCGCCCGCGCCATCGCCCTCGAGCCCGAAGTGCTGCTGCTCGACGAGCCGGCCTCCGCGCTCGACCCGATCTCCACCGCCAAGATCGAGGAACTGGTGACCGAGATGAAGGACAAGTACACGATCATCATCGTCACCCACAACATGCAGCAGGCGGCGCGGGTTTCCGACTACACCGCCTTCATGTACATCGGCGAACTGATCGAGTTCGGCCGCACCAACGACCTGTTCCTCAAGCCCACGGTCAAGCAGACCGAGGATTACATCACCGGCCGCTTTGGCTGATGGCCAGCAGGAAGGCCCTCATGTCCACGGCGGTGGATGGCTTCATCGTGCAGGCGTAAGCCGGTGTCCGGCTTGTCGATCTTCCGTCCCAAGTCATCGGCGTTTCCCGCAACTGTCAGCGGCGCTACGGCTTTTTGGCGAGAAACCGTTCAACCGCCGCCAGGTGTTCCGGTTCGTTGTGGCACATGCCCTGCATCACTGCGCACAGGTCGAGATAGTCCTTGAGTTCCATGCGCTGTGCCATCTTCAGCAGGCGCTTGGTGAGGCGCAGGGCCTTCGGCGGCTGGGCGGCGAAGCGCGCGGCATGTTGCAGGGCGCGGGGCAGCAGTTCTTCTGGCTTGACGACTTCAAGCACCACGCCGAGTTCGAGCGCTTCGGCGGCGTTGATGATGCGCCCGCTCATGGTCAGTTCGAAGGCGCGCTGGTAGCCGATCTGGCGCTGCATGAACCAGGCGCCGCCATCGCCGGGAATGATGCCGAGGTTGAGGAAGGTTTCGCCAAACCTGGCGCGCTCGGAGGCGATGCGCAGGTCGGCCATGTTGGCGAGGTCGAAACCGGCGCCGATGGCGGCGCCATTGACCGCGGCGATGACGGGCACCTCGACCTGCTGCAGCGCCAGCGGGATGCGCTGGATGCCTTGCCGGTAGCGCGTGGCGACTTCGGCGACATTGCCGGCGAAGTCGCCGCCGCGTTCGGCCATGTCCTTGACGTTGCCGCCGGAGGAAAATGCCGCGCCCGCGCCGGTGATCACCAGCACCGAGACGTCTTCGCAGCGATTGACCCAGTCGGCGACCGCAATGATGTCGTCGATCAGGGCGGTGCCGGTCAGGGCGTTGCGGACATCGTCGCGGTCGAGCGTGAGAATGGCGATGCGCTCTTCGAGTTGCAGGCGGGCGTCGCCGGGCACGGGCAGTTTCATGGCGGACCTTTCAGCTCATGACCGCAGGGTTGGTGATGATGCGGGCATCCACCACCGCATAGCCGCTGGCATAGGCCAGCACCGGGTTCAGGTCGAGTTCGGAAATTTGCGGGTAGGCGGCAACGATGCTGGATATCTTGAGCAGCAGGTCGACCAGTGCCGGTTTGTCGACCGGCGCTTCCCCGCGTACGCCCTGGAGGATCTTGCGGCCCTTGATCTGGTCGACCATCGACGCGGCGTCGTGACGCGACAGCGGAATGGCGCGGAAGGCGACGTCTTCGAGGATTTCGACGAAGATGCCACCCAGCCCGAACATCAGCACCGGGCCGAAAATCGGGTCGCGCACCACGCCGACGATCACCTCGGTGCCCTTCGCGGCCATCGGCGTCACCAGCACACCGCGAATGTCGGCGTCCGGCGCGTAGGCCCGCGCGGAGCTCATGATCTTGTCGAAGGCAGCGCGCAGGGCGGCTTCGCCGCGCAGGTTGAGCTTGACGCCGCCGGCGTCGGATTTGTGCAGGATGTCCTTCGAGATTACCTTCATGGCGAGGGCCTGGTCGCCGTAGGCCACCGCGACCCCGGCGAGTTCGTCGGCGCTGCGCACCACGGATTCGGGCGCCACTTCGATGCCATGCGCGCGCAGCAGCGCCTTGGCTTCGAATTCGAACAGGTCGCGGCCTTCAGTTTGCGCGCGCGAGAACATCGCCTGCATTTCGGGGCTTGCCGCGATGGGGGGCTGCGCCGCCTGCCCGGCCTGGCTGCGCAGGTAGATGCCGCGTTCACCGAGCGCGGCGAGCACGCGCACCGCGTGCTCGATCGAGCTGTAAACCGGCACTCCCGCCTCGTGCAGGCGCCGCAGGGCGGGCGGCTTGATCGGGGCGTAGAGGCTGTAGATCACCAGCGGCTTGGCGCTGTGGCGCGCCAGCTCGATCATCGCTTCGGCGCCGCGCATTTCGTCGCCGAGCAGCGTTTCCGCAAAACGGGTGTGATAACCGCCGAACATGCCGACCAGAAACACCGCATCGACATTGTCGTCGGCGGCGACGATCTTCATGCATTCGGCAAGCAGGGCCGGGTTGGCGTCGGAACTCCCCGCGACGTCCACCGGGTTGGCCAGCGAGGCCTGCGGCAGCAGGATGTCCGCGAGATGCTGGCGCGTGGCATCCGTCAGTTCGGCCAGTTCCAGCCCGGCTTCGGAGAGCCGGTCGGTGGCGATGGTGGCCTGGCCCCCGCCGTCGGAAATCACCGCGACGCGTTTGCCGCGGGCCTGCTGCATGAGGCCGAGCCCTTCGGCGACCGGGAGAATCTCGTCCGAGTGGTATACGACGCTCACGCCGACCTGCCGCAACAGGTCCATCGTCATGGCAAAGCTGCCAGCCAGGGCGCCGGTATGCGAACTCGCCGCCTTCTTGCCGAGTTCGGTCGAGCCCGACTTGTAAACCACAACGGGTTTTTTCGAGGTGATTTCGCGGGCCACTTCGAGAAAGCGCTGGCCGTCGCGAAAGCCTTCGACATACAGCGTGGCGACGCGCGTGTTGTCGTCTTCGCCGAGATAGCGCAGGTAATCGTTGAAGCCGATGTCGGTCTGGTTGCCCGGGCCGACGTAGGTCGAAAAGCCGACATGGCCGTTTTGCTCGGCTTCGAGCACCAGGGACAGCAGCATGTTGCCCGACTGCGAGATGAAGCCGATGTCGCCGGCCTTGATCCTTTCCAGCGCCAGCAGGTTGACCTTCTTGTGCAGGTTAAACATGCCCGAGGTGTTCGGGCCGATGATGCGCACCTTGCCCGCCCGCGCGGCGTCGAGCACCTGCTGTTCGAGCTGGGCGCCCGCGGGGCCGGTTTCGCGGAAGCCGCTGGCGAGGATCACCGCACCCTTGACGCCCTTGCGGCCGCATTCCTGCATCAGTCCGGGGATGCTTGCCGCCGGCGTGCAGATGAGTGCCAGCGCGATGTCGCCCGGCACGGATTCGAGGGAAGGGTAGGTCTTGACCCCGAGCACCATGTCGGTCTTCGGGTTGATCGGGTAGATCGCGCCCTGGTAGCCATCCTTGATCAGGCCCACCATGGCTTTGTAGCCACGCTTGGTCGGGTCGGCCGAGGCGCCGACGATGGCGATTGAATCGGGTGCGAGAAAAGCGTGCAGCGGGCTCTGGTGGCCCGGGTTGGGCGTATTTGCGTTCATTTACTTCCCTTTGAAAACGGGGGTGCGCTTTTCCGCGAAAGCGTCGATGCCCTCCTGCCAGTCTTGCGTGGTGCCGACGAACATCATGCCTTCGAGCTCGGCGACGAGCGCCGCATCAAAGGTGCGCTCGGCGGACATGTTGAGTTGCTGCTTGGCGAGTTGCATCGAGAACGGCGCCTTGCTGGCGACCTTGGCCGCGAACTCGCGGGCGGCGTCCAGAAAACCATCGTCGGCAAAGACGCGGTTGGCCAGGCCGATGCGCACCGCTTCTTCACCCTGGATGCGTTCGCCGAGGAAAACCAGTTCGCGGGCCTTGGCGAGGCCCACCAGCCGCGGCAGCAGCCAGGTGACGCCGCCGCCGAGAAAGTTGCCGATGCTGATCTCGGGCAGGCCGATCTGGGCGCTTTGGGCCATCAACAGGAAGTCGGCGGCGATGGCCAGTTCGGCCCCGGCGCCCAGCGCATAGCCATTGACGGCGGCAACCACCGGTTTGCCGAGTTGCAGCAGGCGTTTGCAGACGATCTGTTCGCCCTGCAGATACTGGCGGCGGTCGAACGGCGTGCGGCCGGCCTGGTGTTCCTTCAGGTCGGCGCCGACGCAAAAGGCCCGGCCTTCGCCGGTCAGCAGCACGACGCGGACGTCGCCGTCGGCCTCGGCACGACTCAGCGCGGCGTTCAGCTCGTCGTAGAGTTGCTGGGTGACGGCATTGAGGCGCTGCGGACGGTTGAGGCGGATTTCGGCAATGCCATCGCGCAGCTCGTAGAGAATGGTTGCGTAGCTCATGTTCATGCCTGTACGTTTGGCGCGAGCTTGGCCTCGCGGTCCCTGCGTCGCCTTTGCACCCACCACACCAGAGCGAGCAGGACAAAGGCCGGAATGTACATCCATTCCTTGTCGGGTCGCTCACCCGATGGGATTTCGATCTTCTTGATGAAGTAACTCTGCTCGACGCCAAGCTTCTCGGCGCGGCTGCCGAAGCGCACTGCCGAGATTTGCACGTCGTTGCCGAGCATGATGACCGAGAGGCCAATCTTGTTGAGTCGTTCGCGGGCGGTGGGGGCCTTTTCACCCAGCGGCAGGAGTACGCCCTTGGAGATTTCCTTGCCTTCCAGGCTCATGCCTTCGACCCACACGCGCAGGTTGCCATTGCGCGGGGCTTGCTCGACGAGGCGGGTCAATTCCGTGGGGGGGACTTCATCAAAGGGCGGATACAGCATGTCCATCCAGAAACCCGGGCGGAACAGGGTGAAGGTGACCAGCAGCAGCAGCAGCGCTTCGTGGATGCGGTTGCGGGTGACGAAAAATCCCTGTGTCGCCGCCGCGAACATCAGGCTGGCCACGGTCGCCGTGACGATGGTCATAATTAAATGAAAAGCATCAGTGATGCCGATCAGCAGCAGTTGCGTGTTGAAGATGAACATGAAGGGCAGGATCGCCGTGCGCGCGCTGTAACCGAAGGCGGTAAGGCCGGTGCGCATCGGATCGCTCCTGGCGATTCCCGCCGCGGCATAGGATGCCAGGCCCACCGGTGGCGTCACATCGGCCATCAGGCCGAAATAGAAGACGAACAGATGCACGGCGATCAGGGGCACGAGCAGGCCCGATTGCGCGCCGAGTTCGACGATCACCGGCGCCATCAGGGTCGAAACGACGATGTAGTTCGCCGTGGTCGGCAGACCCATGCCGAGAATCAGGCTGATCACCGCCACCAGCAGCAGCATGATCATCAGATTACCGCCTGAAAGTATTTCGACCAGTTCGGTCATCGCCAGGCCGATGCCGGTCAGCGTCACCGTGCCGACGATGATGCCCGCCGTGGCGGTGGCGATGGCAATGCCGATCATGTTGCGCGCGCCGGTCACCAGCCCGTCGAAGAGGTCTTTCAGGCCTTGCTTTGCTGTCGCCCGATACTTGCCGGTGCCGCGGAAAAAGGCGAACAGCGGGCGCTGCGTGACGAGGATGAAGATCAGGAAGATCGTCGCCCAGAAAGCCGACAGGGCGGGCGACAACTGCTCGACCATCAGGTTCCAGATCAGCACCACCACCGGCAGCAGGAAGTGCAGGCCGGATTTCAGCGTCGGGCCGATCTCGGGCAGGAACTCCATAATTTCGCCCGGTTTTTCCATGTGCAGTTCGGGATACATCGCGGCGAAACGGACGATGGCGACATAAGCGGCAAACATCAGCGCACCAACGATCATGAACGCCGCCTCGCCGGCAATAACCTTCAGCCAGCCGAAGCCCCAGTAGACGATGGCCGACAGGATCACCAGCCCGGAGAAGGTCATCACGGTGGTGATCACCGCTTTTTGCCAGGGCAGCGGTTCCCGCCGCGGCATGCCCTGCAGGTTCATCTTCAGCGCTTCGAGGTGCACGATGTAGAACAGCGCGATATAGGAAATCAATGCCGGCAGGATGGCATGCTTCATCACCTGCACATAGGTGATGCCGACGTATTCGACCATCAGGAAGGCGGCCGCCCCCATTACCGGCGGCATCAGCTGGCCGTTAACCGACGAGGCGACCTCGACCGAGGCTGCCTTGTCCGGGCGGTAGCCGACGCTTTTCATCAGCGGGATGGTGAAGGTACCGGTGGTCACCACGTTGGCGATCGACGAGCCGGAGATCAGGCCGGTCGCTGCGGAAGCGACAACGGCCGCCTTGGCCGGACCACCGCGCATGTGGCCGAGCAGGGCGATCGCCGACTTGATGAAATAGGCACCCGCACCGGCGGTTTCGAGCAGCGCACCGAACAGCACGAACAGGAAGATGAAGCTGGTCGACACACCCAGCGCCACACCAAAGACGCCTTCGGTGGTCAGCCACATGTGGCTCATGCCCTTGGCCAGCGAGGCACCGCGGTGCGCGATGACATCGGGCATGTAAGGGCCGAAGAAGATGTAGACCATGAACAGCACGGCGAGGATCACCATCGGCAGGCCAAGTGCGCGGCGCGCGGCTTCGAGCAGCAGCGTCATGCCGGCGACGGCGGCGACGAGGTCCATGGTGGTGGGCTGTCCCGGCCGGTTGGCGATTTCCCGGTAGAACAGGAACAGATAGGCCATGCAGAAGGCCGCCACGCCGGCCAGCAGCCAGTCCGCCAGCGGAATGTACTGGCGCGGTGATTTCTTGAATGCGGGGTAGGCCAGAAAGCCGATGAACACGGCAAAGGCCAGGTGCAGCGAACGGGCTTCGGTGTCGTTGAAGACGCCGATGCCGACTGCGAAAGGTAGCGGCGAGGCGTACCAGAGTTGAAACAGGGACCAGACGAAGGCCAGCGCAATGAGCAGTTTGGCGGCAAAGCCATGCGGCTTGCGCCCGCCGGTATCGGCTTCGGCGACGATCTGCTTGAGTTGTTCTTCGGTCAGCTCATGGTGACCGGATTTGTCTTCTTTTCTCACAACGCACGCCCCTGAACATTGTTTGAATCCCCCTCACCCCGCCGGGCGAGGAGGGTGTGAAACAAACTTACATCCAGCCTTTTTCCTTGTAGTACTTCACGGCGCCGTCATGCAACGGAGCGGACAGGCCATTCTTGATCATGTCCTTAGGATCGAGGTTGGCAAACGCCGGGTGCAGCTTCTTGAAGTCGTCGAAGTTGTCGAAGACCGATTTCACCATCAGGTAGACCACGTCGTTGGGTACCTTGCTGGAAGAAACGAAGCTCGCGACGACACCGAAGGTCTTCGTCGGGTTCGGGTTGTTCGCGTACATGCCGCCGGGGATGGTTGCCTCAGCGTAGTAGGGGTTAGCGGCGATGAGCTTGTCGACGGCGGGGCCGGCGATGTTGACCAGCTTCGCACCGCAGGTGGTGGTCGGGTCCTGGATGCTGGCATTGGGATGGCCAACCACATAGATCAAACCGTCGATCTTGTTGTCGCACAGGGCAGCGCCCTGTTCGTCGGCCTTCAGTTCGGAAACCAGCGAGAAGTCACCCTGCTTCATGCCCAATGCGGGCAACAGCGTGTCCATCGTGGCCCGCTGGCCGGAGCCAGGGTTGCCGATGTTCATGCGCTTGCCCTTGAGGTCCTCGAACTTGGCGACGCCGGCTTCCTTGCGCGCCAGCACCGTAGCCGGTTCGGGATGGAGGGAGAACACCGCACGCAGGTTGGGGTCGGCGCCGCCGTCCTTGAATTGCACCAGACCCTTGACGGCGTTGTACTGGACGTCCGACTGCGCCACGCCGAAATCGAGTTCGCCGGCCTTGATGGTGTTGATGTTGTAAACCGAACCACCGGTACTCTCGACCGAGCAACGCACGCCGTGCTTGGCGCGATCCTTGTTCATGAGGCGGCAGATGGCGCCGCCGGCAGCGTAATAGACGCCGGTGACACCACCCGTGCCGATTGTCACGAACTTGGTCTGGGCATGGACGGGCAGGCTGGTCAGGGAGGCACTGAGTGCAAGTACGGCTACAGCCGTCAGCGAAGCAAATTTCTTCATGGATTATCTCCTTAGTGAAGTTGAAACAGCAGGTAAAACTCGATCAATACGACACTTAAAGAAACACCGAATAAGTCCGTCACGCCGGCGTAGGCCGGTGTCCAGATTGTTGATTTCCCTGGATTCCGGCTTGCGCCGGAATGACGAATCTTGACTTGTTCAGCACTTTTTTAACACTACCAGCAAACACAACTCAGGGGTACAGTCCGCGCCGGTCACGCGCCGCCAGCACCCGGGTACAGGCGATGATGAACGCCGCCGTGCGCAGCGATACCTTGCGTTCCTCGGCCAATTCCGCGACCGCGCGGAACGCGGCGACCATGATGCTTTCCAGGCGTGCATTGATTTCCTGTTCGTTCCAGAAGAAACTCGAAAAATCCTGCACCCATTCGAAATAGCTGACCGTGACGCCGCCGGCGTTGGCGATGACATCGGGGACCACCGTGATGCCGCGCGCCGCGAGAATGTCGTCGGCGGCCGGCAGGGTCGGCCCGTTCGCGCCCTCGGCGATGATGCGGGTGGGTATGCGCTCGGCCCGGGCCGCATCGATGACGCCCTCAAGTGCTGCCGGGATGAAAAAGTCGCTGGAGATATCCCAGAACGCGTCATTGGTGACCGGCTGTGCACCGGGGAAATCCACCAGGCGATTGCCGCTGGCGACATGGTCCACGGCGGCATTCGCATCGATGCCCGCCGCATTGGCAATGCTGCCGCTGGCGTCCTGCAGTGCCACGATGATCGCACCGGCCGCAGCGAAGCATTGCGCCGCCACTGCGCCGACATTGCCGAAACCCTGCACGGCGACGCGTGCCCCCTGAATCTTCACGCCCTGCCGCAAGCCGGCTTCGCGTGCGGTGATGAAAACACCGCGACCGGTCGCTTCGCGGCGGCCGAGGCTGCCGCCCAGACTGATCGGCTTGCCGGTCACGACACCGCTGACGGTGCCGCCCTGGTTGATGGAGTAGGTGTCCATCATCCAGGCCATGGTTTGTTCGTTGGTGCCGACGTCCGGTGCCGGGATGTCCTTGGTCGGACCAATCAGGATGCCGATCTCCGAGGTATAACGGCGGGTCACCCGTTCAAGTTCGCCGAGCGACATCGCCGCCGGATCGATTCTCACGCCGCCCTTGGCACCGCCGTAGGGCAGGTTGAGGGCCGCGCACTTGACGGTCATCCAGCCCGACAGGGCCATCACCTCGTTCAGCGTGACATCCGGATGGTAGCGCACGCCGCCCTTGCCCGGACCACGCGAAACATTGTGCTGGACGCGATAGCCTTCGAAATTCGCCAGCGTGCCATCATCGCGGCGAATCGGCACGTCGACAATCAGAATGCGCTTGGGATGCTTGAGGGTTTCCACCCAGTATTCGAGCTTGCCGAGGTGGGGGGTTACCCGGTCGATCTGCTCGATGAAGCTGGCCCAGGGTTGCGGCCGGGCAGGGTCGAGATATGACAGTGCTTCCATAGTCCACTCTCCTTGTTGTCATGTATTACTTCGCCTCTGTGCCAGAGTGGAAGTACGAGAAACCAACAATGCCTGATGTACGGCAAAACATTGTTGCAACAAAATGCAGGGTTCCTGCGGTGGTGTATCTGCGGGGGGATAAGGCCAGACCGGCTCTCAGCAAAAGTCGGCTTTGGTGAGACGGCGCTTTACTGTTGTCAAAGGCATCTTTGATCCCCGCTGCGTAACTATGACAGAAGTCGTATTCTAACATGCGCGAAAAGTCGGCGCTGGCAGGACGGCGTTTCGCGCGCCTCAGAACGCCATGTAGCGGCCGGGTTTGTGGTTGACCGCCAGCGCGAAGTTGAGCAGTACCGCGCCGAGCACCGACGCTGCCAATATCAATGGCGGGACGAGCAGCGTACCGGCCAGCAGGATGGCGACATCCAGCCCCATTTGCAGCTTTCCGGCGCTCCAGCCGAAGCGTTCCTGCAGATACAGCACCAGCACGTTGAAGCCGCCGAGGCTGGCGCGGTGGCGGAACAGGATCAGCATGCCGACCCCCATCAGCAGTCCACCGCAGAGTCCGGCAAAGAACGGGTCGATGTGGGCAATGTCGAGCACGAGCGGCAGGGTTTCGGTGAGCAGCGCAACGATGAAGACGGTGGCCAGCGTTTTCAGCGTGAACTCCAGCCCCATGCGCTTTATCCCGAGCCAGTAAAACGGGATGTTGATGAGGAACAGCGTCAGGCCGAAGTTTGCTTCGGTGCTGTAGTGGATCAGGAAGGTCAGGCCGACGGCGCCGCCGGTCAGCAGTCCGGCCTGCTTGATGAAGGTCAGTCCGACGGCAACCACCAGCGCACCGGTGAGGATGCCCTGGATGTCGTCGAAATGACTGTGCCTGGCCGGTGTGGCAGGCATCGATCAGGCTCCGGACGGGCTGCCTGCAGCGGCCCCCATCAGTTCCGCCGTGTGGCGCGCCAGCATCCATTCCTCGTTGGTCGGCAGCACCAGCGCGGTGACGCGGCTCTGCGCGGTGGATATCCGCGTTGCATCATTCAGGTTGGCCGCGGCGTCGAACGCGATGCCCAGCCAGCCGAGTTTCTGGCAGACCGCTGCGCGCACCGGCGCGGCGCGCTCGCCGATGCCACCGGTAAACACCAGTGCATCCAGTCCGCCGATGGCGGCGGCCAGCGAGCCGATTTCGCGCACGATGCGGTAACAGAACAAATCGATGGCTTCTTGCGCCTCGGGCTGGTCGGAAGCCAGTAATTCGCGCATGTCCTGGCTGATGCCCGAGACGCCGAGCAAGCCGGATTCCTTGTAGAGCAGGTGGGTCAGCGCCTTGGCATCCATGCCGGCGTAATCCATCAGGTAAAGCAGCACACCGGGGTCGATGGCGCCGGTGCGCGTGCCCATCATCAGGCCTTCGACGGCGGTGAAGCCCATTGTCGTCGCCTGGCTCTTCAGGCCGAGCATCGCGCACATCGAGGCGCCGTTGCCCAGGTGCGCGACGATGACGCGGCCATTGGCTTGCTCCGGCGTCAGGTGCTCGGGCAATACGTCGGCAATGTATTCGTAGGAAAGGCCGTGAAAGCCATAACGCCGGACGCCTTGCGCAGTGATGCGGCGCGGCAGGGCAAACAGTTGTGCGATGGCCGGCTGGCTGCGGTGAAAGGCGGTATCGAAGCAGGCAATTTGCGGCACCCCCGGCAAGGCATCGCGCATCGCTTCCACCCCGGCCAGATTGTGCGGCTGGTGCAATGGCGCGAGCGGTATGAATGCCTTGAGCTTGGCGACGGTGGCATCGTCGATCAGGATGGGCTGGGAATATTCCTGTCCCCCATGCACGATGCGGTGACCGACGCCGACAATCTTCCAGTTGGCTTCGTACTGGCGCAGCCAGTGCACCAGATGGTCGATTGCCGCGCGATGCGGGTGAGCGTCAGTCAGGCTTAGATTGCTGTCGTCAAGCGTGCGCCCGGTTTTATCTTGCGCGGTGATCCGTGCGTTGCCCGCGGTACCGATGCCGTCGATCTGGCCGACGATTTCGGGCTGGGCGGGAACCGGATGGCCGCAGCGAAACAGCGCAAATTTGATGGAGGAAGACCCGGCGTTAAGGGTCAGGAGCGCATCGGCCATGAGAGTCTCGTCAGGTAACGGCGTTGTTGCGCCGGGCGTGGGCCATCACCACGGCGATCGCAGTGGAGGTCATGCGGGTGCGGGCGGAGTCGGCGCGGCTGGTCAGCACGATCGGCACCTGCGCGCCAAGCACGATGCCGGCGGAGAGCGCATCGGCGAGATATTCGAGCTGCTTGGCCAGCATGTTGCCCGATTCGATGTCCGGGACGAGCAGGATGTCGGCCTGGCCGGCGACGATCGACTTGATGCCCTTGGTGCGCGCGGCGACCATCGAGATGGCGTTGTCGAAGGCCAGCGGGCCGTCGAGCAGGCCGCCCCGGATCTGGCCTCGATCAGCCATCTTGCACAGGGCGGCGGCATCGAGCGTCGCCTGCATTTTCGGGTTGACGTGTTCGATGGCGGCAAGTATCGCCACCTTGGGTTCGACGATGTGCAGCAGCAGCGCCAGATCGATGGCGTTCTGCACGATGTCGACCTTGGTGCGCAGGTCGGGTGCCACATTGACGGCGGCATCGGTGATCAGCAGTGGCCGCGGATAAGTCGGCACATCCATCACGAACACATGGCTGATGCGCCGTTCGGTGCGCAGACCGGTGGCCTGATCGACCACTTCGCTCATCAGTTCGTCGGTGTGCAGGCTGCCCTTCATCAGCGCTTCGACCTCGCCCTCGCGTGCCAGGGCGACGCCCGATTCGGCGGCGGCATGGCTGTGCGGCACATTGAGGAACAGGCAGCCGGAGAGGTCGAGGTGCATCTCTTCGGCCAGTGCGCGGATCTTGTCTTCCGGACCGACCAGCGTCGGTTCGATCAGGCCGCGGTCGCGGGCGAGCAGGGCGCCTTTCAAGGACTCGGTATCGCAGGGATGGATTACCGCCATCTTGATCGGCGTGAGGCCCTGGGTGATTTCCAGCAGATGCTCGTAGCGCGAGGTGCGGGTGGCTGACAGTTTTATTTCCGGCAGCATCGCCTTGGGTCGCTTGATTTTCTCCTGCGGTGCGATCACCTCGGCGGTGCCGAACAGGACGCGGATATTGTCCTGGTTGGTGCCGACGCAATCGAAGATGATGTGATGGTTGTGGTCGAACTTGCGCTGGCAGGTGACCGTGATGGTGAGCGTGTCGCCCACCCGTACCGAACGCTCGAAGCGCAGGCTCTGGTCGTAATAGATGGTCCCGGGGCCGGGAAACTGCGTGCCCAGCACGTTGGAAATCAGCATGCCGCCCCACATGCCGTGCGCCACCACCTCGCGAAACTCCGACGAGCGCGCATATTCCGGGTCGACGTGGGTCGGATTCATGTCGCCGGAGATGATGGCGAACATCTGGATATCCTCGGGGCGCAAGGTGCGTATCAGCGTTGCGACATCGCCGACCTTGATTTCGTCGTAGGTGCGGTTTTCGATGGTTTCGATCAGGCTGGGCTTGCTCATTTGGCGGGTTCCCTGGTCCGGCCGGGGCCGGCGTGGAAGAAACTTGGTACGGTCGACAGCGGCGAGTTTAAGCCCAGTCGCGTTATGTCACCATCGCAAATCGGCAACAATAGCTGCGGATTGCCTCTGGCTCGGGTGTGGTGGCTTAAGTAAGCACCGATCAAGTCCGTCACACCGGCGTAGGCCGGTGTCCAGGTTGTTGATTTCCCTGGATTCCGGCTTGCGCCGGAATGAGTGCGCCTGTGAAGGCGCGATAACAGCATGGTGGAAGTCCGTGTCGGGGCAAGCCAAGACCCCGAAGCTGAAGGTAACTGCGTCGCTGCGAGGCGGGGTGGAGAGCAACC
>JAUXOM010000153.1 GCA_030682175.1 Rhodocyclaceae bacterium | reverse complement strand
GCCAGATCGGCGCCGGAAAAACCGGGGCAGCCGCGGGCCAGCACGGAAGCGTCGACATCGGGCGCAAGCGGCACCTTGCGCAAATGTACTTTCAATATTTGTTCGCGGCCGCGAATGTCGGGCAGTGGCACCACCACCTGGCGGTCGAAGCGGCCGGGCCGCAACAGCGCGGGATCGAGCACGTCGGGACGGTTGGTGGCGGCAATCACAATGACGCCGACACTGGCTTCGAAGCCGTCCATTTCAACCAGCAGGGCATTCAGCGTCTGCTCGCGCTCGTCGTTGCCACCACCGAGGCCGGCGCCGCGCTGGCGGCCGACGGCGTCGATCTCGTCGATGAAGATGATGCAGGGGGCGGATTTCTTGGCCTGCTCGAACATGTCGCGCACGCGCGCCGCACCGACACCGACGAACATCTCGACGAAGTCGGAACCGGAGATCGAGAAAAACGGCACCTTGGCCTCGCCGGCGATGGCGCGCGCCAACAATGTCTTGCCGGTGCCGGGGCTACCGACCATCAGCGCACCACGCGGAATGCGGCCGCCGAGCTTCTGGAACTTGGTGGGATCACGCAGAAAATCGACAAACTCCGACACTTCTTCCTTCGCTTCATCGCAACCCGCGACATCGGCGAAGGTCACCTGATTGGTGTTTTCGTCCATCATGCGCGCCTTGCTCTTGCCGAAGGAGAAAGCACCGCCCTTGCCACCGCCCTGCATCTGACGCATGAAGAAGATCCACACGCCGATCAGCAGCAGCATCGGGAACCACGAAACAAAGATGCTCGCCAGGAAGGATTGCTCTTCGTCGGGCTTGGCCACGATCTGGACGTTGTATTTGAGCAGATCGGAGACCATCCACAGGTCGGGCGGCGCATAGGAGGTGACTTTCTTGCCATCCTGCGTGGTCGCCTCAAGCGTCCGCCCCTGAATCATGACCTTGGCGATGCGACCCTCTCTCACTTCGTCGAGGAAAGCCGAGTACTCAAGGGTGTTCTGGGTCGGTTGGCGGGTATTGAACTGGTTGAACACAGTCATCAACACAACGCCGACCACCAACCAGATGGCCATACTCCTGAGAAAATTATTGTTCAAGTTGATACCTCTCTTTGGTTCGGGCGCCGCACCAGCAATGCATGCCAACACCTTCGCGAAAACTGCATCATTCCCCGTGTGGGGTTATCAGGGGTTCATTCTATGGTGCTTCGACTTTAGTCGCAAATCACGACCGGCCATCGATCAAGCTACTTTTTCTGTTTGGCCAGCAAATACAATTCGGCACTACGATCCCGGGATGCCGCCGGTTTACGGGTTGTCAAGCTTACAAATCCCTCTTGCAAGGCTTTGCGCAATTCCATGAAGCCAGCACCTTGAAATACTTTGACCAGCAAAGCACCGCCAGGTTTCAGGTGATCACGCGCAAAATCCAGCGTCAATTCGGCCAGCAACATCACTTGTGCGCCATCGGTTGCCGCGATACCCGTCATATTGGGTGCCATATCCGACAAAACAAGGTCAAGCTGCCGTCCTGCCAGCGCCGACTTTAGCTGTTCGAGCACCGCTTCCTCGCGAAAGTCGCCCTGGATGAAATCCACGCCAGCCATCGGCTCCATTTCAAGCAGGTCAAGCGCAATCATGCGCCCCCCTGGCTGGATGCGCTTGACCGCGTACTGACTCCAGCTACCCGGCGTGGCGCCCAGATCGACAACGGTCATCCCGGGCTTCAACAGATGGTCCTTTTCATCAATCTCCTTGAGCTTGAACACCGCCCGCGAACGCCAGCCTTCCTTCTTCGCCTGCTGGACATAGGGGTCGTGGACGTGCTGCTGCATCCACACCTTGCTCTTTTTTTGCTGCTTCGTTGACCAGCTCACAGGTAGAATCCGACCATGATTGAATTAACTCCCATTGAGCGTCGCGCGCTGCGCGCCACCGCCCACCATCTCCAGCCCGTCGTCGCCATCAGCCAGCATGGTCTCACAGCCGCCGTGCTTAAAGAAATCGATGTATCCCTGAAGGCGCACGAACTCATCAAGGTGAAGCTGCACGGCATCGAGCGGGACGAGCGCGACACCCTGCTGGCAAGCATCTGTGCCGAGCTGGAATGCGCCCCGGTACAGCATATCGGCAATATCTTCGTGCTGTGGCGCAATAACCCGGAAAAAGAGCCCGCCGCCGCGCCAAAGCCGCGCCGCAAGCCGGCACCGCGCACGAAAAAGCAGGCCGCCGCCGCGCTGGAAAAGAAACGCAAGTAATCCATCTAACCTGAACTCAACAGCGTTTGCGCCGGGACATTCCCTCTCCCTTTACGGGAGAGGAATGGGGGTGAGGGTAGCCAAGCAAACGCGGCACGCGCCGCCAGGCACCAGGCCGCAGGCCGCAGGACAGTCGAAGACTGGTCTCGCGCAGCGAGATGCGGCTTTGCCGCACACAATCCGCACCGTAGCCCAAACGGTATCACCCCGTAACAGACGAGCGCAGCGAGCATCAAAGAACCCCCTGCGAGGGGGGCGAAG
>JAUXOM010000142.1 GCA_030682175.1 Rhodocyclaceae bacterium | reverse complement strand
TCGAACCCACGGTACCTTGCAGTACGCCTGATTTCGAGTCAGGTACATTCGACCACTCTGCCACCCCTCCGGCGAACGCGATTATAACCGTGACCTCCGCTGCATGGCACAATGCAGCCACTACAAGTGCAGGAAGAATTTATGTTTTGCTTGGCACGGCCGCTGTTTGGCACGATCCTGTTGCTCCTCGCCCTGCTTGCCGGCTGCACGCGCCTCGATCCCCCGGGTCCGGAGCAGCCGCTGGTTGTCGGCTTGCCCGCCGATCCGGTGTTTCAGCGAGCCGTACCGTCCAGCGAGGGTATGGATGGTTTCAGCCGCAATCTGAGTGGAGCGTTTGCCGAGTCGCTGGGCGTCGAGTTGAGCTACATCGTTGCGCCGAACTATCCTGCCCTGCTGGAGATGGTACGCAATGGAAAAGTGCATCTGGCCGTAGCCGTGCCAACTCTGGCCTCCGCCGAACCCGCTGCGGGAAGCGATCCGCAATTGAGCTATAGCCCGCCATTCCTTGAAACACACCAACTCATCGTCCAGCACGCCAGTGCCCTGCGCGTCGACAGCCCCGCGAAACTGGCCGGACGTGAAATCGCCGTACCCGCCGGAGCAATGCAGGCCCGGGTGATCCGCGCCATGAACATTGACCCGCCGCCCGTGATCGTCGAGCGTGTCGACATCAATGAACTGGAGCTATTGGGCGGGGTCGCCCGACGCCACCATGAACTGGTGGCCAGTACCGAACTGCATTTTGCCGTGGCTTCGAACTATTACCCCGATCTGGCCATCGCCTTCGAACTTCCGGAAAAGTTGTCCTATGTCTGGGCCGTCTCTTCCGCCAGCCCAACCCTCCTCGATTGCGCCATGCGCTTTATCGAATCCGCCCGCCAGGATGGCACGCTGCGCCGTCTCAATGATCGTTATTTCGGTCACATCCGCCGTATGGAAGCGCGTGACAGCGAGGTTTTTCTCCAACATGTGCGCAGCCGTCTGCCGGCGTTCCGGCAGGAATTTCATGCCGCGCAGGAGCGCACCGGCATCGACTGGCGCCTGCTGGCGGCGCTGGCCTACCAGGAATCGAAATGGGACCCGCTCGCCACCTCGCCGACCGGGGTGCGCGGCATGATGATGCTGACCGCAGATACCGCCGACCGGCTCAAGGTCACCAATCGGCTTGACGCCAGCCAGAGCATTCAGGCCGGTGCCCGATATCTGGCAATGTTAAGGGATGATCTGCCTGCAGGCATTGATCATCCCGACCGGCTCTGGTTCGCGCTAGCGGCCTATAACCTGGGCATGGGACATATGAACGGTGCGCGGGCTTTCGCCCCTGGCCTGAAGCGCGATCCCGACGACTGGTTCGACATGAAGCAGGTGTTGCCGCTGATGGCGCGGCCCGAGTATTACACCCGACTGAAAAGCGGTCGGGCGCGCGGCGGCGAGGCGGTCATCCTGGTCGAGAACGTGCGCAACTATTTCGACGTGCTGTCGCGCTTCGAACCGATCCATACGCCGCCCAGCCTGGGAGAATCAATGCAGCGCAAATTGGGCGGCCTGAAACAAAACAATCAGGGTTCCGCGCTGAGTATTGCCAACCCACCCATGTAGCCGCGCAGCACTTCCGGCACATCTACGCTCCCGTCGGCGCGTTGGTAATTCTCCAGCACCGCAACCAGCGTGCGGCCGACTGCCAGACCTGAACCGTTGAGAGTATGCAGGGGGCGCGGTTTGCCACCTTTATCCCGACAGCGTGCCTGCATGCGGCGCGCCTGAAAAGCCTCGAAGTTGGAACAGGAAGAGATTTCGCGGTAGGTGTTCTGCGCCGGCAGCCAGACTTCGAGGTCGTAGGTCTTGGCGGCCGAAAACCCCATGTCACCGGCGCACAGGGACATCTTGCGATAAGGCAGCGCCAGTTTTTGCAGGATCGTCTCGGCGTGGCCGGTCAAGGTTTCGAGCGCCTCCCAGGACATTTCGGGCGCGACGATTTGCACCATTTCGATCTTGTCGAACTGGTGCTGACGGATCATGCCGCGCGTGTCCTTGCCGTAACTGCCGGCCTCGGAGCGGAAACAGGGGGTGTGGCAGACGAACTTCAGCGGCAAGCTGGCGGTATCGAGAATCTCGCCGCGCACGAGGTTGGTCACCGGCACCTCGGCGGTGGGGATCAGGTACAGGTGAGTGCCGTCGCTGCGCTCGACACGGAACAGGTCTTCCTCGAATTTGGGCAACTGGCCGGTGCCGAACATGCTGTCCGGGTTGACGAGATAGGGCGCATAGATTTCTGTGTAGCCATGCTCCGTGGTGTGCACATCAAGCATGAACTGTGCCAGCGCGCGATGCAACCGCGCCACCTCGCCGCGCATCAGCGTGAAACGGCTGCCGGCGATCTTCACCCCGGCAGCAAAGTCCAGCCCGTGCAGGCCTTCACCCAGTTCGACATGGTCCTTGGGCACGAAATCGAAGGTCGGCGGCATACCCCAGCGCAGCACCTCGACATTGGCGGTTTCATCGCGACCTTCCGGCACGCTCTCGTGCGGCAGGTTGGGGATTTGCGCGGCGAAGGCATCCAGTTCGGCCAGCAAGACCGCCAGCTTGTCCTCGTTGGCCTTCAGCGCGTCACCCAAGCCCGCCACTTCGGCCATCACCGGCGCGACATCCTCGCCTTTCGCTTTCAGCATGCCAATCTGTTTGGACAGGGTATTCCGCTTGGCCTGTAGATCCTGTGTCTGCGTCTGTACCTGCTTGCGTTGTGCCTCGAGCGCCTCGAAAGGACCCAGGTCGATGGCAGCCCCGCGCCGCGCCAGCCCGGCGGCAACGACTTCGGGTTGGGTACGCAGCAATTGAATGTCGAGCATTGAAATGTCCTTGAAAAACCGATCAGGTGTACTGTGATTAGAAAGTGTATTGGTAGCTGGCTATTTTATGGGGAATACCCGTGATCTCCATCAAGGAATGCCTTGATTACAGCGATCTGACCGAGGACGAGGTAACCGTCATCGCTGGTTTGGAGCATGTGCCGTTTGCGTCAGCGGCAGAGTTGGCCTGCTTTCTGGCGCAGTCGGAAGATGGCGTCGAGGTGTTGCGCAGCCTGCTGAAGAACGCGATCAGCGATGCCAAGAGCGGCGGCCATACTGCGGCGTTAAGGACCGCGCGGCGCGCCTATCGGCAGTTTGTCGCCAATCATCCGCGACACTGATCAATCTTTCTGCTGCTTTCTGTGCTGGGCATCGAGCGCCCGCAAATGGGCGAGCTTTTCGCCGATCTTCTGTTCCAGCCCGCGTGGCGTGGGACGGTACCAGGAGACGCGCGGCAAGTTCTCGGGAAGATAGCTCTCGCCCGCCGCATAGGCTTCCGGTTCATCGTGCGCGTAGCGATATGCGCTGCCGAAGCCGAGATCCTTCATGAGTTTGGTCGGCGCGTTGCGCAGATGTTCAGGCACCGGGCGGCTCGTGTCCTGCGCGACAAACTTGCGCGCCGCGCCATAAGCCACATAGCCGGCATTCGACTTCGCCGCCACCGCCATGTAGATCACCGCATTGGCCAGGGCCAGTTCCCCCTCGGGCGAGCCGAGTCGCTCGTAGGTTTCCACCGCGTCGAGCGCGATGCGCAGGGCGCGCGGATCGGCGAGACCGATATCCTCGCTGGCCATGCGGATGAGGCGCCGCCCCAGATAGCGCGGGTCGGCGCCGCCGTCGAGCATGCGCGTAAACCAGTAGAGCGCCGCGTCCGGGCTGGAACCGCGCACCGCCTTGTGCAGGGCCGAAATCTGATCGTAGAAGGCATCGCCGCCCTTGTCGAAGCGCCGCAAATCGGCCGCCAGCGCAGCCTGGAGAAAGTCGGCGCTGACGAGACGGCGATCATCCGGAAATTTGGCGGACGCCGCAGCCGTGCGCAGGGTTTCCAGCACGTTCAGCAAGCGCCGCGCATCGCCATCCGCATAGGCGACGAGACGCTCCACCGCCTCGGGCGAAAACTCGAGATCGGGGAAAGCGCGCGCCTGCGCGCGCGCGAAAAGCAGCTGCAACTCTTCCGCCGTGAGGCTCTTCAGCACATACACCGCTGCGCGCGAGAGCAGCGCCGAGTTCACTTCGAAGGAGGGATTTTCGGTAGTGGCGCCAATGAAGGTCAGCAGGCCACGCTCGACGAAGGGCAGAAACGCATCCTGCTGGGCTTTGTTGAAGCGATGCACTTCATCGACGAACAGCAGCGTGCGCCGCCCACTCTGGGCCAGCGTCAACTCGGCCTGCTCGACGGCGGCGCGGATGTCCTTCACCCCGGAAAGGACCGCGGACAAGGCGATGAACTCCGCCTCGAAGGCCGTTGCCATCAGCCGCGCCAGCGTGGTCTTGCCCACCCCCGGCGGCCCCCAGAGAATCATCGAATGCGGCGTCCGCGACTCGAACGCCAGCCGCAGTGGCTTGCCGGGACCGAGCAGGTGCTGCTGCCCGATCACCTCATCGAGCGTGGCGGGACGCAACTGCTCCGCGAGCGGCGCATGGGCGAGCGCGCCGCGGTGGGCGAACAGGTCGGCGCTCAGTTGCTTAACTCCGCCATTTGATCGAACAACCAATGCCGGGAATCTGTTCGCGTGGCCCCTGGCCGGTCAGCGCGACTTCCCGCATCGCTTCGAAGAGATCACGCCGCACGTCGGCTGCCGCGGCTTCTTTGCGCGATGCGTCGAGCCGACCGCGATACTGCAATTCGAGCTTGCCGTTGAAACCGAAGAAATCCGGTGTGCACACGGCATCATAGGCCCGGGCAATTACCTGCGTTGCGTCTTGCACATAGGGAAACGGAAAGTCGAGTTCGCGCGCCAGCTTCACCATGTTGTCCCATGAGTCTTCAGGATAGTCGCTCGGGTCGTTGCTCATGATGGCGATACTGCCGATGCCGAGCGCCTTGAGTTCGCGCGTGTCGCGCACGATGCGGTCGAGAACCGCCTTGACGTAGGGGCAGTGGTTGCAGATGAACATGACGAGCAGGCCATTGGGGCCGCGCGCGCTGGCAAGACTGTGCCGCCGGCCGTCGACGCCGGGCAAATCGAAATCGCCGGCTTTCCAGCCGAAATTGCAGACGGGGGTAGGGGTGCTGACCATATCGTTCTCCGTGGGTTATTTGCTTGTCTTTGCCGGTTCCAGCGACATGCGCAGCGGGATTTCTCCATTTGAGCTGTCGCCCTTCTCCGGCGGTAGCAACTGTACCCGTTCCGTCGCCGCACCGGCCGACTTGAGGATCTCGACCACTCGTTCGCCACGCGACTGCGCCAACGCTTGTAACCGGGTGTCGGCAACGACCTCCTTCGCGCGCAGGCGCTCGAACAACACGCCGTAGAAGTCGGCACCCTTGAGCTGCACGGCCTCGCTCTCGCTCAGGGTCTTCTTTTCCCGCAGCAGGCCGGTCATGCGCGACAGCACCTTGCCGGTCATGCTCTCTTCGAGCTGACCGGGATTAGCGCCGCGGAAACCTTCCTTCAGCGCGGCCAGATCGCTGGCGCCGAAACGTTCCTTGTACAGCGCTTCGAGTGCTTCCCGGATCTTCGGCTGCTGCGTCGACAGGGGGCCGGGGTCGCCCTTTTCCGATACGCGCTGGCCGGACTGGGTAAGTACTGTGCGGCGCAACTGAACTTCCTGCAGCGCGACGCGATCGGCGTCGGTATGAATGCCCCCCACCGCGAGAAGCAGCCCAGGGCGCTTGCCCAGCGCCTCGGCCAGCCGCACAACCTTCTCGCGCTCGGGCGGCGTCAGTTGCGGCGCGCCAGCGTCGAACACAATGTTCTCGGCTTTCTCGCCACTTCCGCCGAACAGCCCACCCAATGCGCGGAAGGGCGCGGTAGCGATCTTGGTCAGGACATTGGTGATCGCCTTCCAGATGATCGCGCCGTAGCTGAAGCTCGGGTCGTCGAGGCTGCCGGCCACCGGCAGGCCGAGGTCGATGCGGCCGGCGGAGTCCTGCAAGATGGCGATCGCCAGGTCGAGCGGCAGATCCTGCGCGGTCGGGCTGTCGACGCGCTCGCCGAGCGTCAGCTGGTCCATGATGATCTGGTTCTCCCCCTGCAGTTGGCGCTGCTTGATCTGGTAATGCAGATCGAGCGAGAGCTTGCCGGAATCGATCTTGCGCCCGGCGAAGGTGGCCATGTAGGGCGTCAGCCGCGTCATCTCGACATTGCGGAACTGCACGCGCATGTCGAGCGAATCATGCGGATTGCTCAGGTCGACCTGGCCGACGGCACGCGCCAGGCCGAATTCGTCCACCGCGCCGTCCAGCTCGACCTGTCCCACTGCGCCGGGACGGTTCGACAGACCGGCGATGCTGCCGCGCAGGTTGTGGATGCGCGTGCCAAAGGGGATGATGAGCGAATGGTCGGCGAAGTCCATATCGCCCTTGTTGAAGCGCAGGCGATCGATATTGACGATGAAGGAAGGAACGGGCGGGATGAAATGCCCCGCAGCGGGTACGGCGCCCGTGGTCGGAGCGGGGGCCTTTTCCTCGCCGGACGGCTTCATCACCTTGTTGAAGTTGATGCTCTTGTCCTTGTAAATGACCAGTTGGGTATCGAGACCGTTGAGGCGCAACTCGCCGAGGTTGAGCTCCTTTTGCGTCAGCGTCAGGTCGCGGCTGCCGAAGGTCTTCCAGGCCAGCAGCGGCTGGTCGGACCCGGGTTCCATCAGGCGCAGGTCGCGCACGGCGAACTCGCCCTTCACGTTGGGCCCCTTGTCGTTGTAGATCGCCCGGCCCTGCGCGGACAACTTGCCGTCCGTCAGCGTCAGCGTCGTCTTCGCCGTCAGGAAAGGCTGGGCCGGCTTCAGGGAGAGATCGGTCAGCTTGAAATTGACGTCGGCTGACGGTACGGCCGGTACAACCTTGCCTGCGCCTTCGAAATGCCCTCCGCTACGGGCATCGAAGGCGAGTCGCAACGACAGTGGAAGCGTCATGTCGTTGCTGACACCATCGACCTGCAACACCATGTTGTCGAGCGCAAGCTCGAGCGCCGGCTTCATGCTGGCTTCTTGCAGGACCACGCCGAGATTGGCGACGGCAACCTTGTCGAACTTGAAGCGCCAGGGCGGCGCAGGTGGCGTGTCCCCGGATTTCGCGTCGGCAATCTGCTCAGGCTTGCCGGACGAAAGCGCCCTGAGGGCTTCCAGCAGATCGATGGTACCGGCGGCAGTACGCACAGCATAGACGCGACCATCCGCCAACCTGAGGCTGCCCACCGTGGCATTACGCTCGGCCAGCGCGACGCGGAGATCCTCGACAGTCAGGGTGGCGAATTGCGGCGGATTCTCAATCTGTGGCAGGGACAGCTTCCCGCCATTGACGATGATCGAGCCAATGGCGAGCTCCTGGCTGGCCAACTGGAAGCGACCATCCTTCACTTCGATGTTGTCGATAGCGGCGACGGGGCCGGCGGCATCCTTCAGCGTCACGCGCAGGCCGGTGAGCCTTGCCTCGATCTGCTCGACCGTGGCGTCGAGACTGCCGCCGCCGTTGCCGACCCGATAGCTGGCCGCCAGCCGCGCCACGCCTTCGGGCGGCACCGGGAGGACCCTTCCGAGATAGGGCGCAAACTGCGCCAGTTGCAGGTCCGTCAGGCTGAAGGTGCCAACGACCGCGATCGGGTTGAGCCGGATTTCGCCCGCCAGGTCGAGCTGCGCGCCCAGCGAGGTGCGCGCCGCCACCTTGAATTTGCCTTCGTCGTCGGGCAGCGTGGACAGATCGGTCAGTTCCAGGTCGAGCGGCGCGACACGCGTGACGAAGCCGCTGTCGCTACGCCGATCGGCGAAGTCGAGCTTGCCATTGATCAACTCGAAACTGCGGATGTCGAGACGTGGCAGGCCCTCCTTCTCCTCCGGCTTTTCTTCCCTGCTTTTCAGCGAGGCGAGGAAGGACGTCCAGTTGAGCGCTCCACCGGGCAGTTCCACGACGGTCGCTTCCGGTCCGTTCAGCCGGATCGCGTCGAAGACCAGCGCGCGTTGCGTGATACTGGCCGCCGAAATGTCGACCAGCAAGTCATCAAAGGCCAGCAGGGGCTTGCCGTCGGGCTCGGTCAATTGCAGCTTGCGCAGCTGCAGGGCGAGCTGGAAAGGATTGAATTCGGGCCGCTCCATGACGAGCTTGTGGCCGGTCTTCGTGACGAATTTTTCCGCCTGCGACTGGACGATGCGTGGCAGGGCGAGCCACAGGAACAACAAACTGGCAAGGCTCAGGCCAACCAGGATGAGCGCCAGTTTCTTGAGCAGGCTCAGCCGGGAGGGCGTGGGGATTTTCATGTGCGGGCGCCTCTAACTCGGGAGCATTGTGAAATAATCAGTTCATGATACCGCGCTTCCATTGTCCCTTTCCCCTTGCCCCGGGCGCGCAGGTCGACCTACCCGAGGCGGCGGCACACCATGCAATTCGGGTACTGCGCCTGAAAGAGGGCGCAGCATTGATTCTCTTCGATGGCCGCGGCGGCGAATGGCAGGCAACCATAGTCGGTGCTGGCGGTATGAAATGCCCCGCAGCGGGTACGGCGTCCCGGGTGCGTGTAGCCCTGCAAACCTTCACCGCCAGCAACCGGGAATCACCTTTGCACATCACCCTGGCCCAGGGCCTGCCGTCCGGTGACAAAATGGACTGGGTTGTGGAAAAGGGTGTCGAGCTGGGAGTCGCAGCGATTCAGCCGGTGGCGGCCAGGCGCAGCGTGATCAGGCTAGCCGCGGAGCGCATGGAGCGCCGCGTGGCACATTGGAATAACATCGCCAGCGCCGCCTGCGAGCAGTGCGGCCGCAATCAGGTACCACTCGTCGCACCGGTGATCGATTTGCCCCGCTATCTGGCTCAGGCGCAGGGCCGGAATACACTACGCCTGCTGCTGTCGCCGGACACCGGCATTGCCCTGAGTGAACTACCTCGGCCGACGCTGCCGCTGCTTGCATTGATCGGCCCGGAAGGCGGCTGGGAGGAAGGAGAAATGCTGGCGGCACAAGCCGCCGGGTTTCAGCCGATCCGGCTGGGACCGCGTATATTGCGCACGGAGACCGCCGGCGCCGCCGTACTGGCGGCAATGCAGGCCTTATGGGGTGATTTTTAGTATTTGCATGACATTCGCTGGCATTGAAACCAGCCGACACTGAGTTTTTGTTTGAAGGGGTAGGGAATGTTTGAATCCGCCGAGCTGGGTCACAAGCTGGACAAGGAAATCTACAAAAAAGCCGTGACCGTCCTGCGTGCGGACCTGCTCGAAGCGCAATTCGACCTCAAGGAAAACAAGAAGATCCCGGTGGTCGTGCTGGTCAGCGGCCAGGACGGTGCCGGCAAGGGCGAGACCATCAATGTCCTGTACGAATGGATGGATCCGCGCTTCATCTCGACGCTGGCCTTCTCCGCACCAACCGACGAGGAACGCGAGCACCCCTACATGTGGCGTTACTGGCGCGCCCTGCCGCCCAAGGGGCGGGTCGGCATCTTCGCCGGCTCCTGGTATTCGGGCCCGATCCATGATCGCATCGAAGGCGACATGACGCAGGCGCAGATGGATCAGCGCATCGACCAGATCAACCGCTTCGAGGCGATGCTGGTCAATGAAGGTGCGCTGGTGCTCAAGTTCTGGTTCCACCTGACCAAGGACGGCCAGAAGCGCCGCTTGAAGTCATTGGAAAAAAACCCGCACACCGCCTGGCGCGTGACCAAGTGGAACTGGGACCGCATCAAGACCTACGACCAGTTGCAGGAAGTGGTCGGCCATGTGCTGCGCCTGACCAATACGCCGTGGGCGCCATGGATCATCGTCGAGGGCGAGGACGACCGTTATCGCTCGCTCACCACGGGCAAGATCATCCTCGACGCCATCCGCCAGCGCCTTGCCGACCCTGACAAGCAAGTCACGCCGGTGGCGCCGCCGCTGCAGCCGAACATCGATGGCCGCGATGTCATTTCCGCACTCGATCTGACCCACGCGCTGACGAAGAAACAATACGAGAGCCAGCTCGCCAAGTGGCAGGGCCGGCTTGCCGAACTGGTGCGCGACCCGCGCTTCAAGCAGCGCTCGGTGATCTGCGTGTTCGAAGGATCGGATGCCGCCGGCAAGGGTGGCAGCATCCGGCGCGTCACCGCGTCGATGGACGCGCGCAACTATCAGATCGTGCCGATTGCCGCGCCGACCGAGGAAGAACGTGCCCAGCCCTACATGTGGCGGTTCTGGCGGCATGTGCCGCGCGTCGGTCGGTTCACGATCTTCGACCGCTCCTGGTATGGCCGCGTGCTGGTCGAACGCGTCGAGGGTTTCTGCGCCGAGGCCGACTGGCTGCGTGCCTACACCGAGATCAACGACTTTGAGCATGAGCTCGCCGGGGCCGGTGCGATCATCATCAAATTCTGGCTGCAGGTCAGCAAGGACGAACAACTGCGCCGCTTCAAGGAGCGCGAGAAGATCGAATTCAAGCGCTTCAAGCTGACTGACGAAGACTGGCGCAACCGCGAGAAGTGGGATGCCTATCACCAGGCCGTGTGCGACATGGTCGATCGCACCAGTTCGGGCCAGGCACCGTGGACACTGGTCGAGGCGAATGACAAGAGCTATGCGCGTGTCAAGGTGATCCGCACCATCTGCGAAAGGCTCGCGGCGGCACTCGAAGCTACATTACCCACCACTGCAGCCGTCCCGGCCAAGGGGAAAGGCCGCCGCAAACCGGGCGACAAGAAGGGCTGAAACATGGCAGAACCTGAAACCAATGCATTGACGGATGCCCGCCTGGTAGCCTGGGTTCGCCAGGCCGCACCCTACATCCACGCCTTTCGCGGCCGCGCCTTTGTCATCGCCTTCGGTGGCGAAGTCCTGCAGACCGGCGTCGCCCAGGCACTGATTCACGACATCGCCTTGCTCGACAGCATGGGCATCCAGCTGGTGCTGGTACATGGCGCCCGCCCGCAGATTGACGCCGAGATGCGCGGACGGGGGCTGGAGCCACGTTTTCACAAGGGCCTGCGCGTCACCGACGCCGCGGCGCTCGAATCCGTCAAGCGGGCATTGGGTGTCACCCGCATCGAGATCGAGGCCCTGCTCTCGCAGGGACTGCCCAATACGCCATTGGCGGGCGCTTTTCTGCGCGTCACCGGCGGCAACTTCATCTCCGCCAAGCCGGTCGGTGTGCTGGATGGCGTCGACATGCAGTTCGCCGGCGCGGTGCGCAAGGTCGAGGCGGATGAAATTCGTGCCGATCTGTCGCAGGAAAACGTCGTCCTGATCACGCCGATCGCCGCTTCACCCTCCGGCGACATCTTCAATCTCGCCTGGGAAGAAGTCGCCGAGGCGGTTTCTGTCGCCATCAAGGCCGACAAGCTGATTTTCCTTGGCGACGCACCGGGACTGGTCGACCGCAAGGGCCACCACATTGATGCGCTGACCGTCGAGGAATGCGAGCAATTGCTCGTGAAGAAAGTCAAGCAGGCGCCCGAGGTGACCCGCGTACTGCCGGGCGCCATACGCGCCTGTCGCAACGGGGTGGGCCGCGTCCACTTTCTCGACCGGGCAATGGACGGCGCGATGCTGATGGAATTATTCACGCGCGATGGCGTCGGCACCGTGATGACCCGCGCCCCGCTGGCGCGCCTGCGCGAAGCAACGCCGGACGACGTGGCTGCCGTGCTGGCACTGATCGCTCCGCTGGAAGCGGATGGCACCCTGGTCAAACGCAGCCGCGAACGGCTGGAAATGGAAATTTCCCGCTTCACCCTGCTCGATCATGACGGCGTGGTGGTGGGTTGCGCCGCGCTTTACCCTCTCACCCGCGTCCGCGGCGAACCGGCGGCGGCCGAACTCGCCTGCCTCGTGGTGATGCCGGAATACCAGCGCGCCGGTTTCGGCGACCAGTTGCGGCGGCATCTCGAAACACGCGCCAAGGCACTGAAGATCAAGCGCCTCTGCGTGCTGACCACGCGTGCCGCCCACTGGTTCACCGAGCGCGGCTTTGTCGAAGCCGGGCTGGATGCATTGCCCAAGGCACGGCGCGAACTCTACAACTTCCAGCGGCGCTCGAAGGTGTTCGTGAAGACCCTGTAAAATTGCATTTTTTAAAGACTGAAGGATTACCCCATGGCTAGAACTGTCAATTGCGTGAAACTCGGCCGCGAAGCGGAAGGCCTCGACTTTCCTCCGATGCCGGGCGACCTGGGCAAGCGAATTTTCGAAAGCGTCTCGAAAGAGTCCTGGCAGCAGTGGATCCGCCTGCAAACCATGCTCATCAATGAAAATCGACTGAACCTGGCCGATGCCCAGCATCGCAAGTATCTTGCCGAGCAGGTCGAGAAACATTTCTTCGGCGCTGGCGCCGATCAGGTAGGCGGCTTCGTGCCGCCGCGCAGTTAAAGTCCCGCCCTCCCCCAGCCCCTCCCTCGCGGGCGGGGTGACTGTTGTTCGCTACGCTCATTTATTACGGGGCTCCCCCGTTCACACTGGGGAGCGGGTTGCAGCTGGCGCCGCATGCCGCCTTGTGTGCGACTAAGTCGCATTCCGCTGCGCGGAACCAGCCTTCGGCTGTCCTGCGGCCTACGGCCTTGTCTTGGGACGGCCCGGCGGCAAGGCTACATAGCCGGCCCAAGCACACATCTACATGTCATTAGCGCAGGGGCCCGGCTAGTCTTTCCTTATCGCGCTTTCCAGCTCGGCCAGGCCGAGATGGCGGACATCGCGGCCCTTTTCCATGTAGACCACATACTCCGAGATGTTCTTGGCGTGGTCGCCGATGCGTTCGATCGACTTGGCGATGAACAGCAGTTCCAGCGCCCGCGAGATGGTGCGCGGATCTTCCATCATGTAAGTGATCAACTGACGCATCCCCGCCTTGAATTCGGCGTTGACCTCCTTGTCGCGCCACGCTACTTCCGCAGCCACAGAACAATCGGAGCGGGCAAAGGCGTCGAGCGCCTGACGCAGCATGGAAACAACGGTATCGGCAGAATGGTGCAGTTCGATCCGCGGCACATAGGCAATGTCGCTGGAGTACATGGCACGCGTCTTCTTGGCGATCTTCTTGGCCTCGTCGCCGATGCGCTCAAGGTCGGTGATCGTCTTGATAACCGTCATGAGCATGCGCAAGTCGCGGGCCGCCGGCTGATGGCGGGCAATGATATGGACGCAGTTATCGTCCAGTTCGACCTCCAGCCGGTTCACTTCGTGGTCGCCTTTGATCACCTGCTCGCAGAGGGGCAGATCAGCGTTGCGCAAAGCCGTCATGGCCTGGATGATCTGACGCTCGACTACCCCGCCCAGCCGCAATACCTTGCTGCGGACATCTTCCAGTTCGGTATCGAACTGTTTGAGGATATGTTCGGACATGACACGACGCTCCTGAATTAATCGGTAAATGTTACGCGAAGTTTACGGTTTCTTGATGACGGAATTATTGCAGTCACCGCGTCATGTGCTTGACGCCATGCGGCGTGGCAAGCAGGAGCAGATCGGCGCCGCGGCAGGCGAACAAGCCATTGGTGACGACACCGACAATGCTGTTCAAGGTGCTTTCGAAAGCGACCGGATCGGCGATCTGCAAACCAAGCACATCGAGGATCTCATTGCCGTTGTCGGTAACAAATCCCGCGCGCAGGCGGGGCTGGCCACCCAGTTTGACGATTTCGCGAGCCACGTAGGCACGCGCCATCGGGATCACCTCGACCGGCAACGGAAACCTGCCGAGCATGTCGACCAGCTTGCTGTCGTCACAGAC
The DNA here is from genome assembly GCA_030682175.1 of Rhodocyclaceae bacterium. GTDB lineage: Bacteria > Pseudomonadota > Gammaproteobacteria > Burkholderiales > Rhodocyclaceae > Sulfuricystis. Next base: position 9,697 of record JAUXOM010000142.1, on the reverse strand, counting down.
GCAAACGAATTTTTCGGCCACCGCCGCGACAATCTTTTCGCGCGTCAAGGCACCGCCACCGCCCTTGACCATCGCCAGCTTGACAGTGATCTCGTCGGCACCATCGACATAGATGGGCATGCTGTCGACATCGTTGAGGTCAAGCACCCGGATGCCATGTCCCTCCAGGCGTTTTTTGGTCGCTTCCGAACTGGCGACGGTCGCGCCGATGCGCTCCTTGATGGTGGCCAGCGCATCGATGAACAAGTTGGCGGTCGATCCGGTGCCAACACCGATGATACTGCCCGCCGGCGCGGTTTCCGCCACGTAGTCGCGGGCGGCATTGGCCACCGCCTGCTTGAGTTCGTCCTGGGTCATGCGTTTTCTCCGTCATTAATTGCGAATTTATTTCCGTCGCTGCGGTGGTAGATCCGTGCAGCTGCCGTGCGCCACTTCCGCCGCCATGCCGATGCTTTCGCCCAGCGTTGGGTGCGGATGGATGGTCTTGCCGATATCGACAGCGTCGGCGCCCATCTCGATGGCCAGCACAATCTCGCCGATCATGTCGCCAGCATTGGGGCCGACGATCGCGCCGCCGATCACGCGATGGGTTTCCGCATCGAAAATCAGCTTGGTGAAACCGTATTCGGCGCCATTGGCGATTGCCCGACCGGAGGCCGCCCACGGGAATTTTGCCACCTCGACCGGCCGTTCAGCGGCCTTGGCCTGCTCTTCGGTGAAGCCGACCCAGGCGACTTCGGGATGCGTGTAGGCAACGCCGGGAATCACCGTCGCATCGAAATGCGCCTTCTGCCCGGCGGCGGCTTCGGCGGCAACATGCGCCTCATGCACGGCCTTGTGTGCCAGCATCGGCTGGCCGACGATGTCGCCGATCGCAAAAATGTGCGGCACGCCGGTACGCATCTGGCTGTCGACCGGAATGAAACCGCGTGCGTTCACCACCACGCCGGCCTTGTCGGCAGCGATCTTGTTGCCGTTGGGGCTGCGCCCGGCAGCCTGCAGGATCAGGTCGTAGCGCTGGGGCTCGGCAGGTGCGGCGGCACCCTCGAACTTCACCCAGAGGCCATCGTCCTTCGCTTCGACCGCGACGGTCTTGGTCTTCAGCATGATCTTGTCGAAGCGGTGGCTGTTCTGCTTTTCCCAGACCTTGACGGCATCGCGGTCCGGACCTTGCATCAGGCCATCGAGCATCTCGACGACATCGACCTTGGCGCCGAGTGTGGAATACACCGTCGCCATTTCCAGGCCGATGATGCCGCCGCCGATGACCAACATGCGCTGCGGCAGCTTGCCGTCAACTGCGCGCAGTTCGAGCGCGCCGGTGGAATCGACGATGCGCGGGTCGCGTGGAATGAATGGCAGATGGAAAGCCGCCGAACCGGCGGCGATGATGCACTTCTCGAAGCGGATGACTTTCTTCTCGCCGGTTTTCTCCTGCGCCGCGCCGGTGGTTGTCTCGACTTCGAGATGATGGGCGTCGAGGAAGTGGCCGTAACCGCGCACGACCTCGACCTTGCGCGCCTTCGCCATGCCGGCGAGGCCGCCGGTCAGCTTGCCGACGACCCTTGCCTTGTGGGCGCGCAACTGATCGATATCGACCTGCGGCGCGGCGAAGCTCACGCCGGCAGAGGAAAGGTGCTGCGCTTCGTCCATCACCGCCGCGACATGCAGCAGCGCCTTGGATGGAATGCAGCCGACATTGAGGCAGACACCGCCCAGCGTGGCATAGCGTTCCACCAGCACCGTCCGCATGCCGAGATCGGCACTGCGGAAGGCGGCCGAGTAGCCGCCGGGCCCGGCACCGAGGACCAGCATTGCGGTTTCAATATCGGCCTTGCCGGCGTAGCTGCCGGAGACAGGCGCTGACGATGGCTCGGCTGGCAGCGGGGGCGGCTCGGCGGGTGCAGGAGCGGCAGCCGCCGTCTCGCCAGCGCCGACTTTTACCAGGGCGATCAGCGCACCTTCGCCGACCCGGTCGCCAACGGCAATTTTGACTTCGCTAACCGTGCCGGCCACCGGGCTCGGCACGTCCATCGTCGCCTTGTCGGATTCGAGGGTGATCAGCGCATCCTCGGCCTTGACCACATCACCCGGCTTGACATGAATTTCGATGACCGGCACATCCTTGAAATCGCCGATGTCCGGTACTTTCACTTCCACTATGGAACTCATGCTGCCTCCGTAGGGCCGCCCCAAGGAGGCAGCGAGTCAACACAATGGAGCGGGCGTAGCCCGCGAACCTGAGTCACCCCCTGCCTTGGGAAGGGGGATGGGGGGAAGGGGGTCATAAATTTACCCTGCGAAAGTCACCTAGCAGTTGCGCGAGATAAGCATTGCAGCGCGTCGCCAACGCACCGTCGACAACGCGGTGGTCAGCCGACAGCGACAGCGGCACGATCAGCCGCGGCACGAACTGCTTGCCATCCCAGACCGGCTTCATGCTCGATTTGCTGACCCCGAGGATGCCGACCTCGGGCGCATTGACGATCGGCGAAAACGCCGTGCCGCCGATGCCACCGACGCTGGAGATGGTGAAGGTGGCGCCCTGCATGGCGGCGAGCGGCAGCTTGCCGTCGCGCGCCTGCTTCGCCAGATCGGAGGTTTCCTGGGCAATTTCGAACACGCCTTTCTGGTCGGCATTCTTCAGCACCGGCACCATCAGGCCGTGCGGCGTGTCGGCAGCAAAGCCGATGTGCCAGTAGTTCTTGTAAACGAGATTGTCGCCATCCAGCGAACTGTTCAGCTCGGGATACTTCTTCAGCACGGCGACCATTGCTTTAATCATAAATGCCAGCATGGTGACCTTGATGCCCGCCTTTTCGTTTTCCTTGTTGAGCTGGACCCGCAAGGCTTCGAGGTCGGTAATGTCGGCGTCCTCGTGATAGGTGACCGCCGGTATCATCACCCAGTTGCGCGCCAGGTTGGGGCCGGAAATCTTCTTGATGCGCGATAGTGGTTTGACGTCAACAGGGCCGAACTTGGCGAAGTCGACCTGCGGCCAGGGCAGCAGATTCAGCCCTGTTCCACCACCGGCTGCACCGGCAGCGCCCGCTGCTGGTGCAGCCGCGCCACTCATCACATTCTTGACGAAGTTCTGCACATCCTGCTGGGTGATGCGGCCTTTCGGGCCGCTGCCTTTCACCTGCACGATATTGACGCCCAGTTCGCGGGCAAAGCGGCGCACCGAGGGACTGGCGTGGGCCCTGATCCGGTCCTTGCCACCTTGTATCTCGGTCGCGGTGGCGCCCGGCGTCGGCATGGTGATCCGCTGCGGGGCCGTGGTGGGTTCGGCTTCGGTCGGGCGCAATTCGCAGACCTCGCCCGCGGCGGCCGGTGCGGTAAAAGTCGGCGTGACCGCAGGAAATCCCTGTGGGACTGGCGGTACGGCGACTGGCGCTGAAAAAGGGGCCTGGTTCGAATTAAGCGCCTCAGTTAATTCGAGCCTGGCCCCTTTTTCTGCTGCATTTAATTCGAGCCTGGCCCCTTTTTCTTGTTTTTCTTTGGCCAACTCCGGCGCAGCCGCGGCCGCGCCAGCAGCGGCATCGAGCAGCAGCACCAGCGTGTCCTTTGCCACCCGGTCGCCGACCTTGATCTTCACTTCCCTGACTGTGCCGGCTGCCGGGGAAGGCACGTCCATCGTCGCCTTGTCGGATTCCAGCGTGATCAAGGTGTCTTCGGCCTTGATGACGTCGCCGGGCTTGACATGCACTTCGATCACCGGCACGTCATTGAAGTCGCCGATGTCGGGAACCTTGACTTCGATCATTGCGGACTCCTTAGACGGTAACGGGATTGGGTTTATCGGGATCGAGGCCGTATTTCCTGATGGCCTCGCCAAGCCTGGCGACTTCGATCTGCCCTTCATCGGCCAGCGCGCGCAGACTGGCCAGGGTGATCCAGTAACGGTCGACTTCGAAGAAATGCCGCAATTGCTCGCGCGTATCCGAACGGCCGAAGCCGTCGGTGCCGAGCACCACATAGCGGCGACCAATGGCCGCAACATAGGGGCGGATCTGTTCGGCAAACAGGCGCACATAATCCGTCGCCGCAATCACCGGGCCCCGTGAGTCGCCCAGGCTGGTCGCCACATGGCAGAGCCGCTTCGGCTCATCGGGATGCAGCAGGTGATGCCGCGTGCAGTTGTGGCCGTCGCGCGCCAGTTCGGTGAAGCTCGGGCAGCTCCACAGGTCGGACTCGACGCCCCAGTCGGCGCGCAGCAGTTCGGCGGCGGCGATGGCCTCGCGGAAGATCGTTCCCGAACCCAGCAGTTGCACGCGCGGACCGTTGTTGGCGGCACCCTTCTTGAACCGGTACATGCCCTTGAGGATGTCCTGTTCAGCCCCTGCGGGAAGTGCCGGATGTTCGTAATTCTCGTTCATCACCGTCAGGTAATAGAACACATCCTCCTGCTCGGCCACCATGCGGCGCAGGCCGTCCTGGACGATCACCGCCAGCTCGTAGGCGAAGGTCGGGTCGTAGGAGATACAGTTCGGAATGGTCGCGGAGAGCACATGCGAATGGCCGTCCTCGTGCTGCAGGCCCTCGCCGTTGAGCGTGGTGCGCCCGGCGGTGCCGCCGACGAGGAAGCCGCGGGCACGCGAGTCGCCGGCCGCCCAGCACAGGTCCATGGTGCGCTGCAGGCCGAACATCGAATAGAAAATGTAGAAGGGCAGCATCTGCACGCCATGCGTCGAATAGGCGGTGGCTGCCGCGATCCAGTCCGACATGGCGCCGGCCTCGTTGATGCCTTCCTGCAGCATCTGGCCGTCCTTGGATTCCTTGTAGAACATCAGCTGGTCGGCGTCCTGCGGCACGTAGTTCTGGCCTTGCTGGTTCCAGATGCCGTACTGGCGGAACATGCCTTCCATGCCGAAGGTGCGCGACTCGTCGGGCACGATGGGCACGACGCGGCGACCGAGCACCTTGTCCTTGAGCAGCACGTTGAGGATGCGCACGAAGGCCATGGTGGTCGAGATTTCGCGGCCTTCGCCGGTGGCCTTGAGCAGCGCGTCGAAGGCCGCCAGCGGCGGAATCGGCTGCGGCGCGACGGCGCGGCGGCGCTGCGGCAGGTAACCACCGAGCGCCATGCGATGGCCGCGCATGTATTCGAGTTCGGGCGAACCGTCCGCCAGCTTGAGATACGGCAGGTTTTCCAGCTCGTCATCGCTGATCGGCAACTTGAAACGGTCGCGGAAGGCGCGGATGGACGTGGTGCCCATCTTCTTCTGCTGGTGGGTGATGTTCTGCGCCTCGCCCGATTCGCCCATGCCGTAACCCTTGATGGTCTTTGCAAGGATGACGGTCGGCTGGCCGGTGTGATTCATGGCGGCCTGGTAGGCGGCATACACCTTGTGCGGATCGTGGCCGCCGCGGTTGAGCCGCCAGACATCGTCGTCGGTCCAGTTGGCGACCATCGCCTTGAGTTCCGGCGTGTTGAAGAAGTACTCGCGCACATAGGCGCCGTCCTTCGACTTGAAGGTCTGGTATTCGCCGTCCACGCACTCCATCATGCGCTGCCGCAGCAGGCCCTTCTTGTCCTGCGCCAGCAACGGGTCCCAATAGCTGCCCCAGACCACCTTGATGACGTTCCAGCCGGCGCCACGGAAATCGCCTTCAAGCTCCTGAATGATCTTGCCGTTGCCGCGCACCGGGCCGTCCAGCCGCTGCAGGTTGCAGTTGATGACAAAGATCAGGTTGTCGAGCTTTTCGCGCCCGGCCATGCCGATGGCGCCCATCGACTCGGGCTCGTCCATCTCGCCGTCGCCCATGAAGGCCCAGACCTTGCGGCCGGTCGCGTCGACATGACCACGGTCGTGCATGTATTTCATGAAGCGCGCCTGGTAAATCGCCTGCAGCGGGCCGAGGCCCATCGACACCGTCGGAAACTGCCAGAAATCCGGCATCAGCCAAGGGTGCGGATAGGACGTCAGGCCCTTGCCGTTGACGTCCTGGCGGAAGCCATCAAGCTGATCCTCGGTGAGTCGCCCGAGCAGGAAGGCTCGGGCGTAGATACCGGGCGCCGAGTGGCCCTGCACGAAGATCAGGTCACCGCCATGCGTCTCGGTCGGCGCGCGCCAGAAGTGAATGAAGCCGACGTCATACAGCGTGGCCGCCGAGGCGAAGCTGGCGATGTGGCCGCCGAGATTCGAGTTGCCCTTGTTGGCACGCAGCACCATCGCCAGCGCGTTCCAGCGCACGTAGGAGCGGATCTTGTTCTCGATGGCGTAGTCGCCCGGCGCGATGACCTGGCGGTCGGCCGGGATGGTATTGATGTATTCGGTATTGGCACAGTAAGGCTGGTTGATGCCGGCCAGGCGGCCAAGCTCCACCAGACGTTCGATGAGAAAGTGCGCGCGCTCCGGGCCTTCCTGTTCGATCACCGCCTCGAGGGCATCCAGCCATTCACGGGTTTCCTGGCTGTCGGTGTCGAGGGGCGCCCCGTTGTTATTGTCGGTGGCCATGTGGTGTTACCTCCTGTCGAGTACTGCATGGTGCATGCCTGATGCGATTCCCGACGGATGCCATCAGGAATATTCAATTGTACACAATCAACCTTTCTCCGCCGCTTTCAATACTTGGCCACTGGCATGCGCACGGATGTCGCCACGAAACATAAGTGATATATTTCCGTAAACTCTGTCAGTCACTTAAGTGATATATTTCACCAGTGAACACGGGATACCCACCGAGCCTCAGTGAGCCTCTGGCTGTTGCCACAAGCACTGCCACGCTGCTAATCGTCGACGACCTGCCAGAGAATCTGGCGGTGCTGGGTGGTTTGTTGCGCGACGCCGGCTATCGGGTGCGGGCAGCCAACTCGGGGCCGACCGCCCTGCGCTATGCCGTGCAGGAGCCGCGTCCCGCGCTGATTCTGCTCGATGTGATGATGCCCGGGATGGACGGTTACGAGGTGCTCGACCGCCTGCGGGCCGACCCGGCCTGCCGCGATACCCCGGTGATATTCCTCACCGCCCGCGCCGACGTCACTGACGAACAGAACGGCCTGGCACACGGCGCCGCCGACTACATCACCAAACCCTACCAGCCGTCGATCGTGCTGGCCCGCGTCAAGACCCAGCTTGCACTCAAGCGCGCCCAGGACGACCTCAAGGATCAAAACGCCTTTCTCGAAGCCGAGATCGCGCGGCGCATGACCGAAAACGAACGCATCCAGGCGGTCAGCATCCTGGCGCTGGCCAACCTGGCCGAGACGCGTGACCCCGAGACCGGCAACCACATCCTGCGCACCCAGACCTATGTGCGCCTGCTGGCGCAACACCTGAAACATCACCCGCGCTTCGCCGCTTTCCTTTCCGGACGCAACATCGAGTTGCTGGCGCGCTCCGCGCCGCTCCATGACATCGGCAAGGTCGGCATCCCCGACAACATATTGCTCAAGCCCGGCAGCCTCAACATTGATGAGTGGCGCATCATGAAAACCCACGCCAAGCTGGGTTCGGACGCCATCGAACGCGCCGAAGGGGCGAGCGGCGATCCCTTGCCCTTCCTCATGCTGGCCAAGGAAATCGCCCACTGGCACCACGAAAAGTGGGATGGCAGCGGCTATCCGGACGGCCTGAAGGGTGAAGCGATTCCGCCGGCGGCCCGCCTCATGGCCCTCGCCGATGTCTTCGATGCCCTGATTTCGTGGCGGGTCTACAAGAAGCCCCTGTCTTTCGCCGAAGCCCGCGGTGTCATCGCCGCCGGGCGCGGCACGCATTTCGATCCCGACGCCACCGACGCCTTCCTCACCCACTTTGACGAATTCGTGGCCATCGCCGAACGGCATGCCGACAATTGACTCCTCCCAGGCCACCCCGCGCGGTCATACCCTGCTGGCGATCTTCCTCGCCTTTACGGTGGCCATCGTCGCGGCGGGCGGTTTTCTCTATCGAACCCTGTCCGCGGACCAGCTGCGTGATCGCAACGAAGAACTGGCGGCGGTAGCCGCGCTCAAGGCGCGGCAGGTCGAGGGCTGGCTCGAGGCTGAACGCCGGCTGGCGGACCTGCGCGCCAGCGATCCGCTGGTTGTTCCTACCGTCGAAAGCTGGGTGGCACACCGCGACCCGCAAATCGAGGCGCGACTGCGCGCCAGCTTCGCAAAGCACATGGAGGATGCCTCGATCGTCGGTGTGGAAATGCTCGACCTGGAGGGCCGTCAGCTCATCGCCGTCGGCGCTGCCGAGCATGGCCCGGAAATGCTGCGCCCACTGATCGCCAAGGCGCTCGGGCAAGCGCAACCCCTGCTGATCGACCTGCACCAGCATCAGGATGGCGCGGCACACCTCGGCTTCCTCGCCCCGATACACGACCACGCCGACCCCAACCAGGCGCCGCTGGGCATGCTGCTCTACAACATCCGGACCGAAAACACGCTGTTGCCGCTGATCGCCGCCTGGCCGCGCCCCTCGGCCAGTGGCGAGATCGTCCTGGTACGCCAGGACGGCGATCAGTTGCTGCATCTCTCCGCCATGCATCACGGCAAAGGCGCGCCGCTGAGCCTCGCCGTTCCCATGGAGCAACGCCAGCGCCCCGCCGTCCAGGCGATGTTGCATGGCGCCGGCCTCTATGCCGGCCCCGATTATCGCGGCGTGCAGACGCTGCTGGCCGCTCATCCGGTGGCCAACACCTCCTGGATGTTGCTGGCCAAGATCGACGCAGCAGAGGTGACGGCCGGGCTGCGGCATCTGGGCGCAATTTCCCTCGCCTTGATGCTGCTGGCGATTGCCGCCGCCGGCGCACTGGTGTTCATGTTCTGGCGCCAGCAGGCCTTGCGCGCCGCGCTGGCGCAGGCCAGGCAGGCGCAGGCCATCGACCGGCTCGAACAACGGCTTGGCATCACCCTCAACAGCATCGGCGATGCGGTGATTGCCACCGACGCCGCCGGCAATGTCGAATTCCTCAACCCGGTCGCGGCACAGTTGACCGGCTGGACGCTTGACGAAGCGCGCGGGCGGCCACTGGAAGAAGTCTTCGTCATCGTCAACGAGGAAACGCGCCAGCCGGTGGAGAGTCCGGTGCGGCTCGTGTTGCGCGCAGGAAAGGTCGTCGGCCTGGCCAACCACACCATCCTGATTGCCCGTGACGGCCATGAAACCCCCATCGCCGACAGTGGCGCGCCCATCCGCACAGCAGGGGACGCCGATGAAGTCACCGGCGTGGTCCTGGTGTTCCGCGACCAGAGCGCCGAACAGGCCGCCGCCCGCGCCCTGCGCGAATCGGCAGAGCGCTTGCGCAAGCTTGCGCTGGCCGTCGAGCAAAGCCCCGAAAGCATTGTCATCACCGATCTGGCCGGCAATATCGAATACGTCAACGCCGCGTTCATCGCGGTCAGTGGTCGTACCGCCGAGGAACTGCTCGGTCAGAACCCGCGCATCCTCAAATCCGGCAAGACCCCGGCATCGACCTATGAGGCAATGTGGGACGCCCTGACCCATGGCCAAGCCTGGCACGGCGAATTCATCAACCGGCGCAAGGACGGCAGCGAATATGTCGAGCACGCCCTGATCACCCCGCTGCGCCAGCCCGACGGCAACATCAGCCACTACGTCGCCGTCAAGGAAGACATCACCGAGCGGAAACGGCTGGGCGCCGAACTCGACCGGCACCGCCACCACCTCGAAGAACTCGTGCTGCTGCGCACCGCCGAACTGAGCACCGCCAAGACCCAGGCCGAAGCCGCCAACCGGGCCAAGAG
>JAUXOM010000070.1 GCA_030682175.1 Rhodocyclaceae bacterium | reverse complement strand
TGCTTGGCGTACATCTCGCGCTGGGCCTGCTGGAAGCCTTCGCTCATCACTTTGGCGTAACCGCCACCGCCGGAGCCCTCTTCCTCGTAATCGACCTTGACGAATTCGCCGCCCAGCGATACCACCTGGTCGGCCACTTCGGCACGGGTGTCGTTGGCGCGCACGATGGCGCCCAGACTGGCAGCGGTGCCGATCGCCGCGAGGCCGGCGACGCCGGCGCCGGCGATGAAGACCTTGGCCGGCGGCACCTTGCCCGCGGCGGTGATCTGGCCGTTAAAGAAGCGGCCGAAAGCGTTGGCGGCCTCGATCACGGCGCGATAGCCGGCGACGCCAGCCTGCGAGGTCAGCGCGTCCATCTTCTGGGCGCGGGAGAGCATGCGCGGCAGCGCGTCGATGGCCAGCACGGTGACCTTGCGGGCAGCCAGTTGCTGCAACAGTTCCGGGTTCTGCGCCGGCCAGATGAAACTGACCAGAGTGCTGCCTTCTTTCAACATGCCGATTTCGGCGGCGCTGGGACCCCGCACCTTGAAGATGATGTCCGACTGGGCGCACAGCGCCGCGGTATCGGCAATGATCTGTGCGCCGGCAGCGCGATAACTTTCGTCACTGAAGTTGGCTGCAGCGCCGGCGCCGCTTTCGACATTGACGGCAAATCCCAGCTTGATCAGTTTCTCGACGACCTCGGGAACGGTCGCGACGCGTTTTTCACCTGCAAATGATTCCTTTGGTACTCCGATAGTCAATGGCATGTCTTCCCTTCCTGATTGCACTCACACTCACCTGGCCGCAGTTCTTTTCCATAGCGGCATATTTTTTTCTGGTTCAACTTCCTTCAGGCGCACGATGGCCAGCGTGCAATTGTCGCCACGGCCTTGCGCACGGTCACGGGCCGTGTTGATGAGAATCTCGGCGGCCTCGCGCACCGGATAATCATTCAACACCCGCCCCAGTTCGTCGTCGCCAAAGTAGGCCCACAAGCCGTCGGAGCAGAGCAGGAAGCAGTCGCCGCCGACCAGCGGCACGGCCTTGCCGAAATCGATCTGCGGTGCCAGGTTGTCACCCAGACAGGAGATCAGGAGGTTCTTCTGCGGATGATTTTCGGCCTGCTCCGGGGTGAGATAACCCATCTTCACCAGGTTCATCACATGCGAATGGTCATAGGTTTGCGACACCTTGATGCCATCGCGGAAATGATAGAGGCGCGAATCGCCGCAATGCGCCCAATCGGCGCGGCCCGACTGGACAATCAGCAGGCAGGCAGTGCTGTGGGGGTCCTGCTCGGTGGTAAAGCGCGACAGGTTGATGCCATCGTGGGCATCGTTGATGCCTTCGGCCAGCATTTCCTCGACATTGCCCCCTCCCGGCGGGTTGGCCAGAAAGATGTTGCGGGCCGAATGGATAACCTGCTCGGCCGCCATCGAACCACCGGTGTGACCGCCCATGCCGTCGGCCAGTACGGCCAGCAAGGCGCCCTTCTGGACGGGATGCGTAAACAGGCCCACGCGGTCCTGCTGCTCCTCGCGGTCGCCGATATGCTGTGCGGTGCAGGTCTCTATTGTGAACGGCATGGCGGGATTATACGGTTAGAATTTAAAAGCTTAACTTTTCTCATAGAGGAGTGTTTCATGCTACCCGGACGTGGATACAACGAACTTAAAGTCGGCGACGCCTTCGATTCCGCCATGACCCTGACCGAAACCCACATCGTACTGGGCGCCGGCCTGTTTGGCGACTTCAACCCCCTGCATGTCAATGAAAGCTGGGCGAAATCCGGCCGTTTCGGCACCCGCATCGCCCACGGCTACCTGACCAGCAACGTCATGGCGGCGCAGATGGGCATGCTGCTGTATGGCACGGCGATCGCCTACATGGAGCACTCGATCCGCTTCACCGCCCCGGTCAAACCCGGCGACACGCTGCATGTCACCTGGACGGTCGCCGCCAAGGACGACAAGCCCAAGCATCAGGGCGGCATCGTCAGTTTCGACGGCGTTTGCAAGAACCAGGACGGCACCACCGTGGCGGAAGCCAACGCCAAGCTGATGGTGAAGAACAACGGCTGAGGCGTTATGCCTCCGCAGCAGGAATAAGCGCCGGGCGGTTATTCGACGCCGAGCTTGTGGAGATACTCGTCGTAGCTGCCGCGGTAGTCGTTGAAGCTGCCGTCCTGCCGAATCTCGAGGATGCGCGTGGCCAGCGACGACACGAACTCGCGGTCGTGGGAGACGAAGACCAGCGTGCCGGCGAATTTCTCCAGCGCGGTGTTGAGCGACTCGATGGATTCCATGTCGAGGTGGTTGGTCGGCTCGTCGAGCACCAGCACGTTCGAATTCAGCAACATCAGCTTGCCGAAGATCATGCGCCCCTGCTCGCCGCCGGAGATGACGTTGACCGGCTTCTTCACATCGTCGCCGGAAAACAGCAGGCGGCCGAGCGTCTGCCGCATCAGCGTCTCGACATCGGCGCCTTCGTAGCCGCCGGCGCGCACATAGCCGGTGATCCACTCGGTCAAGGTCTGGTCGGAGGCAAATTCGGCGGCGTGGTCCTGGGCGTAATAGCCGGGACGGGCCTTCTCGGCCCACTTCAGCGTACCGTGCTGCGCGGTCAGTTCGCCCATCATCAGCCGCAGCAGCGTGGTCTTGCCGACGCCGTTTTCGCCGATCACCGCCAGGCGGTCACCGGCGTCGAGCGTCAGCGTGAAGTTCCTGATCACCGGCAGTTTGGGATCAAAGCCGAACTGCAACCGTTCGATTTCCAGCGCCTGGCGATGCAGTTTCTCCTTCTCGTCGAAGTCGAAGCGGATCCACGGGTACTGACGCGAGGAGGGCTTGACGTCCTCGACCTTCAGTTTTTCGATCTGTTTCTTGCGGCTGGTCGCCTGGCGCGCCTTGGCCTTGTGGGCGGAAAAGCGCCGCACGAATTCCTCGAGGTCGGCAATGCGATCCTTCGACTTGGCGTTCTGTGCGGCGATGCGCGCGCGGGCGGCGGTCGAGGCTTCCATGTACTCGTCGTAGCTGCCCGGATAGACGCTGATGGTGCCGTAATCGAGGTCGGCCATGTGGGTGCAGACCTGGTTGAGGAAGTGGCGGTCGTGGGAAATGATCACCATGGTCGATTCACGCGCATTGAGCACATTCTCGAGCCAGCGGATGGTGTTGATGTCGAGGTTGTTGGTCGGCTCGTCGAGCAGCAGGATGTCGGGGTTGGCGAACAGCGCCTGGGCCAGCAGCACGCGCAGCTTCCAGCCCGGCGCCACCTCGCGCATCGGACCATTGTGCTTGTCGATCGGGATGTCGACGCCGAGCAGCAGTTCGCCGGCGCGCGCCTCGGCGGTGTAGCCGTCGTACTCGGCGAACTTGTGCTCAAGCTCGGCGGCATGCATGTAGTCGTCTTCGGTCGCGTCAGGATTGGCATAGATCGCGTCCTTTTCCTGCTGACATTGCCACATGTCCTCGTGGCCCATCATCACCACGTCGAGCACGCGGATGTCCTCGAAGCCGAACTGGTCCTGGCGCAGGTAGGCCATGCGTTCGTGCCGGTCCTTGGCGACGTTGCCGGCCGAGGCTTCGAGCTGGCCGCAGAGGATCTTCATGAAGGTCGACTTGCCGGAACCGTTGGCGCCGATCAGGCCATAGCGGTTGCCGTCGCCAAACTTGACGGAGACGTTCTCGAACAGGGGCTTGGCCCCGAACTGGATGGTGACATTGGAAGCGACAAGCATGGCAGTAGGTACGGAAGATGAGGCGAACCGCCTATTTTATCTACCGCCGTCCCACCAGTCCCGAAAAAGGGATTTCCTTCGGTCACACCGACTTTTCCCGATTGACCGGGATTGACCGCGGTGCAATCCGGCAGGCGCCAGTGTGAACAACTCCGCAGCGTTTGCGCCGGGCCAATCCCTCTCTCCCGACCTCTCTCCCAGAGGGAGAGAGGAGGCAGATAGCTTCCCTCTCCCGCTTGCGGGAGAGGGATTGAGGGAGAGGGCTGCCAAGCAAACGCGGCACGCGGCGCCAGC
>JAUXOM010000069.1 GCA_030682175.1 Rhodocyclaceae bacterium | reverse complement strand
TCGGGAAACCCGGTCAGCACGCGATCCGCGACGCCGGCCAGCACGCGGTTGGCCAAGCCGGCGATGGAGTTCTGTTCATGCAACACCAGCGGAATGCCGCGCAAGCTGGCCATCATGCCGCCGGGGAAGCTGATGAAGCCGCCCATGCCGAGCACGACATCCGGCCGGATGGTGGAGAACTGTCGCCAGGCCTGTACAAAGCCGGAGAGCAGGCTGAGCGGCAGCAGCAGTTTCCTCAGCAGCCCCTTGCCGCGCAGCGCGCCAAAGCGCACCCAGGCCATCGGGTAGCCGCGCTCGGGCACCAGCCGCGCCTCCATGCCGTCCGGATTGCCCATCCAGACCACCTTCCAGCCGTGGCGATGCAATTCGTCGGCCACGGCGAGTCCGGGGAAAATGTGCCCGCCCGTGCCGCCGGCCATGATGACGATAGTCTTCATGCCGCCGCCGGGCCGCCCCAAGGCGACATGCGCGGATTGCCCCCTCCGGGGGTGGGGGGCAGCGAGCTGGTTTTGCGAGCGTGGGGGGGCATTATTTTCATGCCGGTAATCCGCGCATCAGGCGTCGATTTTCGTAGTCAACGCGGAGCAAGATTGCAATCGCCAGGCAGTTGGCGACGATGCCCGAGCCGCCGAAGCTCATCAGCGGCAGGGTGAGGCCCTTGGTCGGCAGCAGGCCCATGTTCACGCCCATGTTGATGAAGGCTTGCCAGCCGATCCAGATGCCGATGCCCTGTGCCGTCAGGCCGGCGAAGACCCGTTCCAGCAGCAGCGCCTGGCGGCCGACGACGAAGCAGCGTTGCACCAGCAGGGCGAACAGGCCGACCACGGCGACGACCCCGACGAAGCCGAGTTCCTCGGCGGTCACCGCGAGCAGAAAATCGGTGTGTGCCTCGGGCAGGTAGAACAGTTTCTCGACGCTCGCGCCCAGGCCCACCCCGAACCACTCGCCGCGCCCGAAGGCGATCAGCGAATGCGAAAGCTGGTAACCCTTGCTGAGCGCGTGCTGCCACGGGTCCATATAACTGATGATGCGTTCCCAGCGGTAAGGCGAGGAATAAATCAGGAAGGCAAACGCCACCGCCATGGCGCCGATCAGGAAGGAAAACAGTCGCCCGTTCATGCCGCCGAGGAACAGGATGCTCATGGCGATGACGACGATGACGACGAAAGCGCCAAAATCGGGCTCGCGCAACAGCAGTCCGCCGACCAGGGTCATCACCAGCGCGATCGGCACGAAGCCGCGGCGGAAGCTGCTCATGTCGGTCAGCTTGCGCGCCGTGTAATCGGCGGCATAGAGCACGACGCAGAGTTTCATGAATTCGGAGGGCTGCAGGGTGAGCGGGCCGAAGCCGATCCAGCGTTGCGCCCCATTCACGGTGCGGCCGACGCCCGGAATCAGCACCACCACCAGCAGGATCACGCCCGCGAGAAACAGCCAGGGCGCCAGTTGCTGCCAGAAGCGCAAGGGAATCTGGAAGGCGACCAGGGCCGCCATGAGTCCGATGAGCAGATAGACGGCATGGCGCACCAGGAAATAGGTCGACTGGTGGCCGGTGAATGCGCTGCCTTCGGCGGTGGCGATGGAGGCGGAGTAAACCATGACCAGACCGGTCAGCAACAGCGCCAGCGCCGGCCACAGCAACAGCGGATCCAGTTCGTCGGGCGCGCGAGAGACGTTTTCGAAACGCCGTGGCATGCTGACCGAGATCATTGCGGCCCACCTTGCGCGAGTGTCTGCACGGCAGTCTTGAAGGCTGCGGCGCGGTGTTCGTAATTGCGGAACATGTCGAAGCTTGCGCAGGCCGGCGAGAGCAGCACGGCATCGCCGGCACTGGCGCGTGCGGCTGCGGCTGCGGCGCGGACGGCCTCGTCCATGTTGGCGGCGCTCAACTGCGGGACACCGCAACCGTCGAGGGCGGCGCGAATCAGCGGTGCATCGCGACCGATCAGCACCACGCCGCGCGCGTGGTTCGCGACAGCATCTTTCAGGGGAGAGAAATCCTGGCCCTTGCCTTCTCCACCGAGAATCACCACCGACTTGCAGCCCAGCCCGGACAGTGCTGCGACCGTGGCGCCGACGTTGGTGCCTTTCGAGTCGTCGTAATACGTCACGCCGCCAATTTCGGCGATTTTCTCGACGCGGTGCGGCAGGCCGCGAAAGCTGCGCAGCGCCGGCAGCAGCGTTACCGCATCGATGCCGATGGCGGCGCACAGCGCCAGCGCGGCCAGGGCATTCGCGGCATTGTGCAGGCCGGCCAAGCCGGCCGCTTGCAGTTCGCTCACCGGCAACAGGAAGCGGTCGCCCTGTACCAGCCATGGTTCACCGCGATTTTCACGCAGGCCGAAATCATCGACATTTCCCGGTGCATCGAGGCCGAAACTGATGAGCCGCCGCCCGGGCAGGACCATGCTTTTCACGCGCGCATCCTGGCGATTGAGCACCTGTACGCCTTCGTGGCCGGCGCTGGCCAGGAAGATGCGCGCCTTGGCGCTGGCGTAATCGTTCAGGTCGATGTAGCGGTCGAGATGGTCATCGGAGATGTTGAGCACGGTGGCTGCCGCCGCATTCAGGGTCTCCAGCGTTTCGAGCTGGAAACTCGACAGTTCCAGTACCCAGGCCTGAGGCAGCCCATTACCATTGGCGCGATCCTGAAAATCCATCAGGGCGGTGAGTGCGGCCGGCGAGATGTTGCCGGCCACGCCAACGCTGCGGCCGGTCGCGGCGAGCAGATGGCCGGTCAGCGCCGTGGTGGTGGTCTTGCCGTTGGTGCCGGTGATTGCCAGCACCGGCACATTCTGCTTGAGCGCGCGCAGGCCCTGCGCGAACAGTTCGATTTCGCCGACGACCGGGATGCCCTGCGCGCGGGCATGAATCACCACCAGCAGGCCGGGCGACAATCCCGGCGAGATGGCGAGCAGGTCGATGCCGTCAAGCAGGCTTTTATCAAATTCGCCGGCGCGAAAGTCGGCGTTGGTAATACGGCGGCGCAACTCATCTAGATAGGGCGGGGCAGTCCGCGTATCGGCAACCCGCACGCTGGCATCGTTGCGCGCGCACCATTGCGCCATCGCCAGCCCCGATTCGCCGAGGCCGAGTACCAGGATATGTTTGCCTTGCAGTTCCATTACCTGATCTTCAACGATGACAGCCCGAACAGCACCAGCAGGATGGTGATGATCCAGAAGCGCATATTGGCGTTTGGTGTCGCCATAACCTTACGGCCTGCGGCCTCCAGGTTAGTCTCCCCCAACGCCAATATGGTGCGCATCGCCATGTTTGCTCTCATCTGATTTTCAGCGTAGACAAGCCGAACAGCACCAGCAGGATAGTAATGATCCAGAAGCGCACCACCACCTGCGTTTCCTTCCAGCCCGTCTGCTCGAAATGATGGTGCAGCGGGGCCATGCGCAAGATGCGGCGCCCCTCGCCATAGCGCATCTTGGTGTATTTGAACCAGCCGACCTGCAGCATCACCGAGAGCGTTTCGGCGACAAACACGCCGCCCATGATGAACAGCACGATTTCCTGCCGTGCGACGACCGCCACCGCACCCAGTGCCGCGCCGAGCGCCAACGCACCGACGTCACCCATGAAGACCTCGGCGGGATAAGCGTTGAACCAGAGGAAACCCAGTCCGGCACCGGCCAGCGCGCCGCAGAACACCACCAGTTCACCCGCCCCGGGAACATAGGGCAGCAGCAGATATTTCGAGAAACCGGCGTGGCCGGCGACATAGGCGAAGATGCCCAGTGCCGCGCCGACCATGACGGTCGGCATGATGGCCAGGCCGTCGAGGCCGTCGGTGAGGTTGACCGCGTTGCTGGCGCCGACGATCACCAGATAGGTGAGGACGATGAAACCGAGGATGCCCAGCGGATAGGAGACGCTCTTGAAGAAGGGCACGATCAGGTCGGTCTTGGTCGGCATGTCAAGGGTGAAGCCGCTGCCGACCCACTGGATGAAGAGTTCGATGGCCTTCTCGTTGTTCGGCGCCGAGATCGAAAATGCAATGTATATCGCCGCGACGAGGCCGATCACCGATTGCCAGAAAAATTTCGTCCGGGCCGATAGTCCCTTGGGATTGCGTTCGACGACCTTGCGCCAGTCATCCACCCAGCCAATCGCGCCGAAGCCGAAGGTGACGATCAGGACGATCCAGACGAAGCGGTTGGTGAGGTCGGCCCACAACAGGGTGGAGATGCCCAGCGACAGCAGGATCAACGCACCACCCATGGTCGGCGTGCCGGCCTTGACGAGGTGCGTCTGCGGGCCATCGTCGCGCACCGCCTGGCCGATCCGTTTCGCCGTCAGCCAGCGGATCACCGCCGGTCCGAGGATGAAGGAGATCGTCAGCGCCGTCATCGTCGCCAGCACCGCGCGCAGCGTGATGTAAGCGAAAACGTTGAAGGCGCGGATGTCCTGCGCCAGCCACTGAAAGAGTTCAAGCAGCATTCCGGCCCCCTTCCTTCTGCCCGCTGTGCTGGCATGGGGCGGATTCCGCCAGGTCCTTGCCGGCTGCCGGCTGTTGCGGTGCTGCCGGCTGATCGGTCGCAATCATTTCCACCACCCGTTCCATGCGCATGAAGCGCGAGCCCTTGATCAGCACGGTGGTGTCCTTGTCCATGAGAGGCTGCAGGGCAGTGACCAGTGCCTCGACGCTGCTGAAGTGCCGACCGCCGCCGTCAAAATTATGTACGGCGGCGACGCTTTTATCGCCCAGGGCGAGCAGTTGGTCGATGCCCTGGCTCTTGGCGTAGCCGCCGATCTCGTCATGCATCTGGCCGGCCGTCTCGCCCACCTCGCCCATGTCGCCCATGACCAGGATTCGCCGCCCGGGAAATGTTGCCAGCACGTCGATGGCGGCACGCATCGAGTCGGGATTGGCGTTGTAGCTGTCGTCGATGACCACCGCGCCGTTGCACCCGGGCTTGTGTTGCAGGCGGCCCCTGGTGCCGTCATATTTGCTCAGCCCGCGCACGACCGGGGCCAGCGGCACCCCGGCGGCGATACAGGTGGCGGCGGCGGCCAGCGCGTTATAAGCATTGTGCATGCCGGGGAGCGGCAGATCGAGCGTTGCCTTGCCGCGTGGCGTTTCAAGCGTCAGGATGCCGCCGAAACCCCGGTTTTCGTGACTGGGTTGCCAGGCACCGCGGACATCGGCGTCCGCGCCGAACCCGAAGGTCGAGATGCGCCGGCCGAGATTGATTTCGCGCCACAGGTTGGCATGCGGATCATCGGCGTTGATCACCGCGATGCCGTCCTCGGCCAGCCCCTCGAAAATCTCACCCTTGGCGCGCGCGATGGCGGCGACCGAGCCCAGCCCGGCCAGATGGGCGCGCTGGGCGTTGTTCACCAGCGCGATCGTCGGCCGCGCCAAGCGCGTCAGATAGGCAATCTCGCCAGCATGGTTCATGCCCATTTCGATCACCGCGGCGTGGTGCGTGCTGCGTAATTTCAGCAGGGTGAGCGGCAGGCCGATATCGTTATTGAGGTTGCCGCTCGTCGCCAGCACCGCGTGCTGGCCGCAATGGGCGCGCACGATCGCCGCGCACATTTCCTTCACGGTCGTTTTGCCGTTGCTGCCGGTGATGCCGAGCAGGGGCAGGTGAAAGCGGGAGCGCCAATGGGCGGCCAGCTGTCCGAGCGCGAGACGCGTATCGGCGACGCCGACCAGCGGCAAGCCGGGATTGGCGGCGGCCCAGGACGCGCTGACCAGCGCGCCGGCGGCACCCTGCGCCAGCACTTCGCGCACATAGTCGTGGCCGTCGAAGCGATCGCCATGCAAGGCGACGAACAGCATGCCCGGAATGATTGCGCGCGAGTCGCTGCCGACGCTGGTGTACTCGGTGTCGTGGCCGTAGTGCGAGGCATGGTACTGGCCAGTAAGGACTTGTGCTGTTTCTGAAAGTGTCAGCATTGCGCTTGCTCTCCGGAGGCATCATCTGGTTGGTTCGTTGTCCGCCGTACCCCATGCGGGGCATTCCATCCCGCCAGCGCCGACTTTGCATGTTCGCCATCTGAAAACGGCAGGCGCACGCCGGCGATTTCCTGATATGGCTCGTGCCCCTTGCCGGCCAGCAGAATGACGTCGTTCGCCGCAGCCTGCGCCACCGCATGGCGAATTGCGGCGGCGCGGTCGGCTTCGCTCGCTGCTTCCTTCTTCATCCCGGCGCGGATGGCGGCGATGATGGCTTGCGGATCTTCGCTGCGCGGGTTGTCGCTGGTCAATATCACCTGGTCGGCCAGCCGTTCGGCGATGGCGCCCATCAGCGGCCGTTTGCCGGCATCGCGGTCGCCACCGCAGCCGAAAACGCAGACCAGTTGGCCGCCGCGCGCCAGCGTGGTGCCGCGCAGGGTGGTCAAAACCTTTTCCAGCGCATCCGGCGTATGGGCGTAGTCGACCACCACCAATGGCATGGCCTTGCCACCCAGCGTCTGCATGCGTCCGGGCGGCGAATCGAGCCTGGCGAGAACGGCGGCGATGGTGGCGAGGGTTTCACCACGGGCCAGCAAGGCACCGGTCACGGCCAGCAGGTTCGACGCATTGAAGCGGCCGACCAGCGGTGCGGTGAAGGGCACGCCGTCAAGCGTGAAGGCAATGCCGGTTGCCGTTTCGACCAGATCAACAGCATGCAGTACGCGATCCGTCCCACTGCCGCCCTGCAGCGTGTAGCCAATGGTGGCCACGCGACCCTTGAGCCGTGCGGCGAGTTCGACGCCGAAGGGATCGTCGAGATTCAGCACGGCGGTGCCGAGCCCCGGCATATCGAACAGCCTGGCTTTGGCGGCGCCATAGGCGGCCATCGTGCCGTGGTATTCGAGGTGGTCGCGCGTCAGGTTGGTCAATACCGCCACATCGAAATGCACGCCATTGACCCGTCCCTGATCGAGGCCGATCGACGACACTTCGATCGCGCAGGCCGACGCGCCCTGCGCGACGAAGCGGGCCAGCGCTGCGTGCAAGCTCACCGCATCGGGGGTGGTATTCGGGCTATCTTCCAGGTGCGGCGGAAAACCGTTGCCCAGCGTGCCGATCACGCCACACTTGCGCTCGAGCCCGCTCATGGCCTGGGCGATCCACTGCGACACCGAGGTCTTGCCATTGGTGCCGGTGACGCCGACGCTCCAGAGTTGCTCGGATGGCCGGCCATAGACGAGATGGGCAATCTCGCCGGCCAGCGCCGCCAGGTTGTCTACGGCAAAAGTCGGCGCTGGCAGGACGGCGTGCCGCGCGGCGATGTCCTGCTCCCCGCGCTGGTAAATCACCGCCGCCGCCCCCCGTGCCACCGCGTCGGCGATAAAAGTGCGGCCATCGGCATGCGCGCCGGGCAGGGCGAGGAACACATCGCCCGGCTGCACGCGACGTGAGTCGAGCGTGAGTTGCGTGACATTCACGCCATGCTGCCGCAGGGTGTCGAGGAGCGCCGCTGCCGGGCCGCCCCAAGGCGGCATGCGCGGATTGCCCCCTCCGGGGGTGGGGGACAGCGAGCTGGTTTTGCGGGCGTCGGGGGGCATCCATGCCATCGCCATGCTCACATCTCCTCCCTGGCCGGAGGGATGGTGGCCATCTGCAACGGCATGTCAGGGGCGTCGGGCGCGACGCCGAGGCTGCGCAAGGCGCCGCCCATCACGCCGGAAAACACCGGCGCCGCCACCTCGCCGCCGTAATACTTGCCGGCGGCGGGCTCGTCGATCATCACGGCGATGATTAGGCGCGGGTCGGATACGGGGGCGAAGCCGACGAACGAGGCAACATACTTGTTGGTGTAGCTGCCGCCCTCCAGCTTGTTGGCCGTGCCGGTCTTGCCGGCGACGCGGTAGCCCGGCACCTGGGCCTTGGGCGCCGTGCCGCCGGGCAGCACGACCATTTCGAGCATGGCGCGCATTTCGCGTGCCGTCTGTTCGGTGAAGACGCGGGTGCCCACCGTCGGTGGCGCATCGACGCGGGTCAGCGACAGCGGCAGCAAGTCGCCGTTGCGGGCGAAAGCCTGATAGGCGCGCGCCAGCTGGATCAGCGTCACCGAAATGCCATGGCCATACGACATGGTCGCCTGCTCGATCGGCCGCCAGCGCTTGTGGGGCCGCAGGCGCCCGGCGGCCTCGCCCGGGAAGCCCAATTTGAGCGGCTGACCAAAGCCCAGATTGTCGAACATCTGCCACATTTCCTCGGCCGGCAGCGCCAGGGCCATCTTCGCGGCGCCGATGTTGGAAGACTTCTGGATCACCTGGGCGACCGACAGAATGCCATGCGGGTGCGCGTCGGAAATCGTCGCCGAGCCGATGGTGAGCCTGCCGGGCGCGGTCTGGATCGGGGTGTCGAAGCGCACGTTGCCCTTGTCCAGGGCCAGTGCGACGGTGAACGACTTGAAGGACGAGCCCGGTTCGAAGGTATCGGTGAAGGCGCGGTTCCTGAGCTGCGCGCCCGACAGGCGGGTGCGGTTGTTCGGGTTATAGGTCGGCAGATTGACGAGCGCCAGCACTTCGCCGCTCCTGGCATCGAGCACGACTACGCCGCCGGCCTTGGCCTTGTGCTGGGCGATTGCCTGCTTGAGCTGCGCGTACGCCAGATACTGCAGCTTGGCGTCAAGGGCGAGTATGGTGTCCTTGCCTTCCTGCGGCGCCTTGATCGACTCGACGTCCTCGACGATCTGGCCGCGCCGGTCCTTGATGACGCGCCGCCCGCCGGGCTTGCCCGTCAACTGGCTGTTCATCGCCAGCTCGATGCCCTCCTGGCCGGCATCGTCGACGCCGGTGAAACCCAGCATGTGGGCCGCGACCTCGCCGGAGGGGTAATAGCGCCGAAATTCATTCTTGAAATGCACGCCGGGCAGCTTGAGATTGGCAATCTGCGCTGCCACGTCCGGGGCGATCTGGCGCTTGAGATAAACGAAGTCACGTTCCCCGGCCAGCTTGCGGGACAGCTCGCGCGGGTCGGTTTCAAGCAGGCTGGCCAGCTTGCGTAGCTGTGCGGGAGTGAGCTTGGCATCTTCCGGGATGGCCCAGACTGCCTTGACCGGGGTCGACATGGCGAGCACATCGCCATGCCGGTCGAGAATGCGCCCGCGCGTGGCCGATATCTCAAGCACCCGCTCATAGCGCGATTCACCCTGGCCAATCAGGAAGTCCTTGTTGACGCCCTGCAAGTAAAACGAGCGCGCCAGCAGTACCGCGAAGCCCAGCAACAACAAGCCCAAAACGAAACGCGCCCGCCATGCCGGCAGGCGCTCTTCGAGCAGGGGACTGCGGCTCAGTTTCATGCCGCCGCCGGGCCGCCCCAAGGCGGCATGCGCCCCCCTGTGGGGGGCAGCGAGCTGGTTTTGCGAGCGTGGGGGGCCGTACTCATGGGTTCGCAGTCACAATCTGGCCTGGGCGGGGCGGGTGCATGCCGAGTCGTTGGCGGGAGATTTCTTCAATACGCGCATGGGTGGCCCAGGTGCTTTGTTCAAGCTGCAGTTGCCCCCATTCGACTTCCAGCGCCCGCATGCGTTCCTGCTCGCGCTCGTATGAGGTGACGAGCTTGCGGGCGCGATGGTTGATCGAGACGTCGGCAAGTGCGCTGATCAAAACAACTGCCAGCAGGATGAGGTTCAATCTGAGCATGCCGGCACCAGTTTCTCCGCCACCCGCAGCACCGCACTGCGCGCGCGCGGGTTGGCCGACACCTCGGCGGCACCGGCCTTGACCGGCTTGCCAATCAGTCGCATCACTGGCGCTGGCAGGTCGACGGCACGGATTGGCACCCCTTTCGGCGGTTGCGGCGGCTGGGCCGCGTCACGCAGAAAGCGCTTGACGATGCGATCTTCGAGGGAATGAAAGCTGATCACGACCAACCGTCCGCCCGGCTTCAATCGGCCGAGCGCTTGCGGCAGGGTTAGCGACAGCTCCTCAAGCTCACGATTGACGTGAATCCGTAGAGCCTGGAAGGTGCGCGTCGCCGGGTGCTGCCCTGGCTCGCGCGTCCGGACGACCGCCGCCACGAGCGTGGCAAGCTGTCCTGTGGATGAAATACGCTGCTCGCTCCGAGCAGCAACAATCGCCTTTGCAAGCGCATGAGCAAACCGTTCTTCGCCATAGTCACGTATCACCTCCTCGATTTCACGTTGATCTGCCCGCGCCAGCCAATCCGCCGCGGTTTCCCCTTGCGTCGTGTCCATGCGCATGTCGAGCGGCGCATCGAAACGAAAACTCATCCCCCGTGACGGGTCGTCCAGTTGCGGCGACGACACGCCCACGTCCAGCAAAATTCCATCGACCTGCGCGATACCCTGTGCTGTCAGCACCTCTTCCAGCCGGCTGAATGCGGCATGGATCAGGCTGAAGCGCGCGTCGGCTATCCGCTTCCCCGCTGCGATCGCCTGCGGGTCGCGATCCAGCGCGATCAATCTCCCGGCAGGACCCAGTTGCGCGAGGATGGCCAGACTGTGTCCGCCGCGCCCGAAAGTGGCATCCACATAGATGCCGGCCGGCTTTACCGCAAGCGCAGTCACGGCTTCGGTGAGCAGCACCGGCAGATGGGCTGCGGGAGTTGTCGCGCTCACAATGAGCAATCACAGAGACATACCCTCGAACCCTGGCGGCGGCACATCGCTCGCCAGAGCCTCGAAGGCGGTTTCATGCTGACGACGCCAACCGGCATCGCTCCATATTTCGAAATGCGAGCCCATGCCGACCAGCCACACCTGCTTTTCGAAGCCGGCGTAATCACGCAGTTCGGGGGCAATCAGAATGCGGCCGGAACTGTCGGTCTCTTCGGAGCGGGCGTTACCCACCAATACACGTTTGGCGGCGGCGGAGCGGGGATCGAAGCTCGGCGCGGCGAGAATCTTGTCGCGGATCGGTTCCCAGGCAGGCTCGGGGTAGAGCAGCAGGCAGCGATGCGGATGGGCGGTCAGCACCAGCCGGCCACCGCCCGCCGCGGCCAGCGCGTCGCGATGCCGTGCCGGGATCGCCAGCCGACCCTTCACATCCAGATTGAGTTGCGCCGCCCCTTGGAACATATTGCTCCCGCCTCGTTGAGGGGTCACTGAAGTAAGCAGTTCCCCCACTAATTCCCACTAGTCCCCACTTTAATCCACCAAATTGGCAACGTCAAGGCAATAAATGAGTTTTTTTGAGGCGAGACAATGACTTAGGTCTGACTTTGGATAAGGGGCTTTATATTGTTTTCCTTAAAAATCAACCGATGGAAAGCGACTTCGAATGTGATGTGTGAGGTTTGTCGTTGAGCGAAACCAGAGTGGGGTTGCGTACCACACACCTGCAAGCTTGCCGACGGGTCGTTTTCTCGGAAAGGTAGAAAAGGAGCACAACAACAGTCTTGCCGCCGCCGCCCCAAGGCAAGGCGGCACGCGGCGCCAGCCGCAATCCGCTCCAAAGCATGAACGGGGGCTCTCCCCGTAACAAACGCGCAAAGCGAGCAACCGTCACCTCCCCCGCGAGGGGGAGGATGGGAGGGGGGGGGCCTATTTGCTTTAATCAGATGTGGAAGTCCGCCGATAAGCCGGGTTCTGTCGTGGGCAGCCATTCCTCTGGGACCGCCATTGCTGACGGCCTCGTCGACTATCGTCGCCGATAGTCATTAGCAGCCTACCCGGGAGCGACGCGAGCAACGTCAATGCTCCCCTATTTGGCCTTGCCCCGGATGAGGTTTGCCATGCCGTCCGTGTTACCACGTCCGCGGTGGGCTCTTACCCCGCCATTTCACCCTTGCCTGATCCGCCCCTGCTCACTCAAGAGCGAGACTTTGCCGTCTTGCGGCGTCAAAGTCGGGGCGGCCATCGGCGGTATCTTTCTGTTGCACTGTCTGTCGCCTCACGGCGCCCGGCCGTTAGCCGGCATCCTGCTCTATGGGGCCCGGACTTTCCTCGACACGTTGCCGTGCCGCGGCTGCCTGGCGGACTTCCGCTCGGGATTGTAGTTGCTTGCGCCCCGGTAGCGGGCGAATTTCGGGCTACTCGTCGCTGTTCTTGCTGGCGACGAAAGCCAGCACACCGCCCTTGGGGCGAAATGAACCAATGTATTCGCCGGCTTCGTCAGGCTCTTCCTTGAATTGCTGGAAACGGCATTCCCGGGTTTCCGCGACATACCAGTTGTTGCCTTGATTGAGGATGAACGCGCCGGTTTCGACGCGGTAGAGGTCGATCCGTACCTTTTCGCCGGCCTTCTTGAGTGGATAGCGCCGCTGGCAGTCGGGATAGCGCGTGACGACGAGGTCGAGTTCCCAGCCGCTGCTCCAGAAATAAGCCTTCTTGCGTTCCACGGTCAGCGAATGATTGCCGCCGTCAATCAGGTAGCCCGCCGGCTCGATCTCGCAACCGGCCAGCAGAGGTGTGACCAGCAGGGGCAGCAGCAGCGAGCGAAGTTTCATCACAAATTCTCCAAGACTAACCAAGTCTAGGACAGGCGCCAGGCAACCGATTCGCCTGCCCGCAAAGGGATCAGCACCTCACCGTCGGGATAGGGCAGGGTGGCGGGCACATCCCAGGCTTCGCGCCGCAGGGTGATCGTGTCGCGATTGCGCGGCAGGCCGTAGAAGTCGGCGCCATGGAAGCTGGCAAAGGCTTCCAGCCGGTCGAGCGCGCCGGCGGCCTCGAAGACCTCGGCATACAGCTCGATGCCGGCGTGCGCGGTGTAGCAGCCGGCGCAGCCGCAGGCGGCCTCCTTCGCGCCTTTTGCATGCGGCGCGGAATCGGTGCCGAGAAAGAATTTTGGATTGCCGGAGGTGGCGGCTTCGATCAGCGCCTGACGATGGACTTCGCGCTTCAGCACCGGCAGGCAGTAATGATGCGGGCGAATCCCGCCGGCAAACAGGGCGTTGCGATTCAGCAGCAGGTGATGCGCGGTGATTGTCGCCGCGACGTTGGGGTCGCTGGCGCGCACGAAATCGGCCCCGTCCTTTGTCGTGATGTGTTCCAGCACCACCTTCAGGGCCGGCATTTCGCGCAGCAGCGGGGCGAGCACCCGTTCGATGAAGATTGCTTCACGGTCGAAAATGTCGATTGCCGGATCGGTGACCTCGCCGTGTACGAGGAGCGGTACCCCCAGCTTTTCCATGCGCGCCAGCGTGGCGCGGCATTTCGCCAGATCGGTCACCCCGGCATCCGAATTGGTTGTCGCGCCGGCCGGATAGAGCTTGACGGCGTGCACGAAGCCGCTTTCCCTGGCGCGGTCGATCTCGTCGGCCGGCAGGTTGTCCGTCAGGTAAAGGGTCATCAGCGGTTCGAAGCGCATCCCCTCATTTTCAATACCTGGCAGGGCTGCCAGGATGCGGTCGCGATAAGCTGCCGCCTGCGCCACGGTGGTCACCGGCGGCTTGAGATTTGGCATGACAATGGCACGGGCAAAGCGCCGTGCCGTGTCCGGCAGCACTGCTTGCATGGCCGCGCCATCGCGCAGGTGCAGGTGCCAGACGTCGGGGCGGGTTAGTGTCAGTGTTTGCATGAGGGGAAATTATAGGGCCTTCAGTTCCAGCGCCCGCTGGTAAAGCGCGTTCTTTGCCACGCCGGTGATTTCGCTGGCCAGCTTGGCGGCCTGCTTGACCGGCAATTCGGCGAGCAAGATGCTCAGGACACGTTCGCTGGCCGCATCGAGCCCTTCCCGCGGCGGTGGCGGGGAAACCAGCAGCACGAACTCGCCGCGCCGATGGTTGTCGTCCGCCGCCAGCCAGGCCGGTGCTTCGCTCAAGGGCAGACGGACGATTTCCTCGAACAGTTTGGTCAGTTCGCGGGCGATGACGATTTCACGCTCCGTTTCGAGCAGGGCCACCAGATCGTTCACCGTTGCCTCGATGCGGTGGGGCGCTTCGTAGAACACCAGCGTGGCGCCGATGCTTTTCAGCTCGGTGAGCGCCGTCCGGCGAGCGCCGACTTTTGCCGGCAGGAAGCCGACGAAATGGAAGGCCGGCGCATCCAGCCCGGCGGCGGAGAGCGCGGCGATGGCGGCATTCGGGCCGGGCAGGGGGGTCACCGGGTAGCCCGCCGCCCTGACCGCTGCGGCGGCGCGACAGCCGGGGTCGGAAATGCCCGGCGTGCCGGCGTCCGAGATGAGTGCCACCCGTTTGCCTTCTGCCAATAAAGCGACCAGCTTCGCCGCCGCCGCCTGCTCGTTGTGTTCATGAACGGCCAGCAGTTTTGCGCGGATGTCGTAGTGGTCGAGCAGGCGCCGCGCATGGCGCGTGTCCTCGCAGGCGATGGTGTCGGCCTGGCGCAGCGTGTCGAGGGCGCGCAGCGTGATGTCGCCGAGATTGCCGATCGGGGTGGCGACGATGGACAAAGCCGGCTTGGTTTGTTGGGTCATGTCGGGCATTATCCTGTAATGAGTGCTGCAATGAGTAGTGAAATGCGTCCCGCAAAGGACACCCGTCACGCCACCGGCGCCGCTGCCGAGACAGCGGCGGCGGAATATCTTGCTGCGCGCGGCCTGACGCTGCTTGCCCGCAATTTTCGCGTCAAGGGCGGCGAGATCGATCTCGTCTGCCGCGACGCGGCGACAACCGTGTTTGTCGAAGTGCGCCGTCGCGCCAGCGCCGACTTTGGTGGCGCCGCGGCCAGCATCACAGCAACCAAGCAGCGGCGGCTGATACTCGCGGCGCGGCACTGGCTGGCGCAGCATGGCGACAGTGCGTGCCGCTTCGATTGCGTGCTGTTCGATGGTAACCAGGTGAGTTGGCTGAAAGATGCGTTCCGTCCTGATTAGCCTGTTATTGTGCTTGAGTCTCGCGGTACAGGCGCAATCGATCAAATTGCTGGTGCAAAGCTCGCCGCTGGCCGGCTTCCAGTATCACGCCGGCACTGCGCTTTGGGAGAGTCTGCAGCTTGGCGACGGTCTGACGCTGATGCGCGAACCGGAAAACCCCCACGATGCGCGTGCGGTGCGCGTCGAATGGCGGGGCCAGCAACTGGGTTATCTGCCGCGCGCGGAAAACGCGGCGGTCGCCGCTGCCATGGACCGCGGCGAGCGCGTCGAGGGGCGCATCGCGGCCCTGGTCAAACACCAGAACCCTTGGCGCCGCCTGCGCATCGACGTGTATGTGGTGCTGTAGAATTCATTCATGAGTCTTCAAGCACGCATCCAGCATCAATTTACCGACAGCCTCGCTGTCAAGCAGGCCGCGCTGGCCGTCATGGCTGCGCCCATCGAGGCGGCAGTGCGGCTGATGGCCGCAGCCCTGCGCGCCGGCGGCAAGGTGATGGCTTGCGGCAACGGCGGTTCGGCAGCCGACTCACAGCACTTCGCCGCCGAATTGCTCAACCGCTTCGAAAAGGAGCGTCCGCCGCTGGCGGCGCTGGCGCTGACCACCGACACCTCGACGTTGACCTCGATCGCCAATGATTACGCGTATGATCAGGTGTTCGCCAAGCAAGTGGCCGGACTGGGTCGCGCCGGCGATGTTTTATTGGCTATTTCAACCTCGGGCAACTCGCCCAACGTCATCGCGGCCATCGCTGCGGCTCATGCGCGCGGCGTGCGGGTCGTGGCGCTTACCGGCAAGGGTGGTGGCGCCATCGCCAGCCAGTTGGCCGATGACGACGTTCATCTGTGCGTTCCTGCTGATCGCACCGCCCGCATTCAGGAAGTTCACCTCGTGACGATCCATTGCCTGTGCGATGGCATTGACGCCCTCATTCTCGGAGAAACCACATGAAATTACTTATGCAAGCCCGTTCCCTGCTACTGCTCGCTGTTTTAGTCCCGTTTCTGGCGGGCTGCTTCGGCGTCGCCGCCGTCGGCGTGGGTGCCGGCGCGCTGGTGTTTGCCGATCGCCGTCAGGCGGAAACCATCGCCACCGACGAAGGCATCAAGATTCGCGCCAGCCGCCGCATTTCCGAAAAATTCGATGATCGTGCGCACATCAGTGTCACGAGTTACAACCGCACCGTGTTGTTGACCGGCGAAGTGCCGGATGCGGCTGCCAAGGCCGAAGTAGAGAACCTCGTGGCTGCCGTGGCGAACGTCAAGGCGATCAGCAACGAACTGCGCATCGGGACGGTCAGCACCCTGTCGAACCGTAACAACGACACCTTCATCACCTCCAAGGTCAAGGCGCGCTTCATCGATGCCAGCCAGTTTTCGGCCAATCACATCAAGGTGGTCACCGAAAACAGCGTGGTCTATCTGCTGGGGCTGGCGACCCAGCGTGAAGCCAGTGCCGCCGTCGAGATCGCGCGCACCACCGCCGGCGTGCACAAGGTGGTCCGTGTCTTCGAGATCATCGACGATGCCGATGCGCGCCGCCTCGACCCGCCGCCCGGCAAGCCAGCACAATAAAAGTAGCAACGCCTTGAGCCAGACGGCGCTGCCATTCGAGGCGAAGCTCTGCGCACCGGCCGAACTGGCCGGACGCATTGCGTCCCTGGCGCGCCCTCTGGTCTTTACCAATGGCTGCTTCGACATCCTGCATCGCGGGCATGTCACTTATCTGGCGCAGGCGCGCGCGCTTGGCGCCAGCCTGGTCGTCGCCGCCAATTCGGATGCTTCGGTAAAACGTCTGGGCAAGGGTGACGAGCGTCCGGTGAATGTGCTCGACGATCGCATGGCCGTGCTGGCCGCACTGGAATGTGTGTCCCTGGTCACCTGGTTTGATGAAGTCACGCCGCTGCAGCGCATTCTCGACTGCCGTCCCGACATCCTCGTCAAGGGCGGCGACTGGCCGGTGGACAAGATCGTCGGCGCCCCCGAAGTGATCGGCTGGGGCGGGCAGGTGCACTCCATTCCCTTCATCCACCAGCGTTCGACCACCGCCCTGCTGGAAAAGATCAGGCGGCTGTAGGCGCTTTTTCGATCACCTTGCGCACCAGGCCGATGTGCAAACGCAGGGTATAGAGCATGTCGCTGAACGCGAGCGGTATGGACAGGTGATTGACATCGCGCTCGATGGCATCGACACGCTTCAGCCACTCCTCGCGAGTCAGCTTGCCTGGGTCGGCTTCGACTTCCGCTTCGATGAACTTGAGCTCGCCGTAGCGCCGGTAAATGCGTGATTTGACCCGCCAGTTATACAAGCCCGGGGCAATCCGGGTGACCGGAATCAGCACGGCGATCAGCGGGATCAGCAGCACCACCATGCGGTCGATGAGCGTCGCCGCCCAGAATGGCAGGTAGCGCTGCAACCAGGGCTTGCCCGACTTGTAATAGCGCGTAGCCTCGGGTGCCAGAGGAAAGTCGGCGCTGGCCGCACGGGGGAATTCGCCCGGCCGCTGAAAGATGCCCGGTCCGCCGTGAACTTCGCTCATTGCCTGCATGAGGATACCAATCAGGGCAGGGTGGGTATCCTCTCGTACCACCAGCGTTGCCGTTGTGGCGACCAAGCGGACGTTGCGCGGGGGGTAGTCGGCTGCCATATTGATCCCGCCGCGCGGCAGCACCAGGGGCGACAGGTAGGGGAAGAATCGCGTGTAGGCCTCGGCGTGGGCCAGGCTCATCAGCTTGATGCCTGGCGTATGCAGCAGGGTCCAGACGACTGCCGACTGCGGCGGGCCGACCACGAAGGCCGCATCGACTTTACGCGCGGCAAAAGCCCGCACCAGGCCGAGGTCGCCCTGTTCGATCAGCTTCGAGTTGCTGGCGTCGATCTGGTTGGCATCCAGCAGTTCCTGGGCGAGATGGCGCGTACCGCTGCCCGTGCCGCCAATGGCGATACGGCGACCCTTGAGTTGGGCAATCCGGTCAAGATCGCCGTTGGCCTCGGCAAGGTCCTCCCGATAGAAAATCCACAGCGGTTCGTTGTACAGGCTGCCCAGCGACACGAGCGTATCGCCTTCCTGAACGACTACCGAGCCGCTCTGTACAAAGCCTGCATCGACACGCTGCCCGGGGTTGCGCAGCCATTCCACATTTTCAGTCGACCCCGCTGAAGGCCGTTCGACGACACGGATGCCGAAGCGCGCCAGCACATCCTTGTAAGCTGCACCGATGCTTTGGTAAGCCCCGCCTTCGCCGCCGGTTGCCAACACCAGCTTGTCCGGCGGAGCCGGCTGAATGAAGCGCGAGGCCAGCCAGAAACCGGCAAACACCAACACCAGCAAGGGCAGGCCGACAATCAGCAGATCGCGTGGTGAATATTCACGCAGCCGGCGCGAGTGTTTTCCGCTCATCATGTCGTGTGTCGGTCAGCCTGACCCCGTCCCGTTTGCTTGGTAGCGTTTATATGATTCATATTATGCCGAATCATACCCACAGCGGTTCATGGGTTTATTCTGGATAAAATTTCACAAATGTTGTTCTTGAAGTATGGATTGTTATCTATGTGGCGTGTAATTAGACTTCGGCTTGTGCGATGTGGCACCGCAACATCAGATGGAGAAAATCATGACCCACTACGACTATATTTCAATCGAAGAAAGAGCTCACCAACTGCGCACCGAAGAAATGCAGCGTATTCACGGAATTGTCTGTGAGCGTCTCGGATGCGGGTGCAAACAACTTTGCAGCATGACGCTGCTTGTGCTGATTGCCCTCAGCGAAGCGATCCGGCCTTTCTTTTCATGGAATCCGCGGGCGAAAAATACCCGCCGGTCCACCGGTAATTTCAGGGCTGCATAAACGCACGCGATTTGGCCTGGTCGCGCGGCTTTTGTGCCGCGCGGGGTTTCCCGGGCGAGGTCTGTTGTTGGCGGCTGTGCCTGAAGCAAGAAGATCAGGCAACGGCATTATCTCCTCCTCCGGTTCCGCAACGGAACCGTTAAAGCCCCGACTTCAGGTCGGGGCTTATTTTTTGGTGCGCCCGTTAGGGCGCACCCGATTCGATACCCGCAAAACGCTGGCTAAAAAGGAATGTCGTCTTCGACGTCGCCAAATCCGCCACCCGTATTCCCATTCGAAGCCGGCGCGTTCTGCGCGGCCTGGCGTGCGGCCGGCCGGCCACCGCCGCTTTCGCGGGGCGGGGCGTCGCCCATGCCTTCCCGTTTGCCGAGCATCTTCATCTCGTCGGCGATGATCTCGGTGGTGTAGCGATCATTGCCATCCTTGTCCTGCCATTTTCGCGTTTTAAGAGCACCCTCGACGTAGACCTGCGAGCCCTTTTTCAGGTACTGGCCGGAGATTTCGGCCAGCCGACGGAACATCGCCACGCGATGCCACTCGGTGGCTTCCTTCTTTTCGCCACTGGACTTGTCCGTCCAGGTATCGGAGGTGGCGACGGTAATGTTGCACACCGCGTCACCATTCGGCATATACCGCATCTCCGGGTCTTTCCCCAGATGGCCCACCAGAATCACTTTGTTAACCGAAGCCATGTCACCGTCTCCCTAGGATGAAACCTGTTCCGCCGGTCGGGGCGGCGCTGTGACGCGCACGGCCAGACCGAGCCAGATAACGCCGACCGCAGCGCAAACCAGATGCACGGCGGTCGGACCAAAACTCTTCACCAGCCAGCCGCCCAGTATGCCGCCAAAAAACAGGCCGAGTGATTGCGTCGTATTGTAAATCCCCAGCGCCGCCCCTTTCGCTGCCGGTGGCGCCAAACGCGAAATCAGCGAAGGCAGCAGGGCTTCGAGAATGTTGAAGGCCACAAAGAACAGCAGCAGCCACAGTCCGATGGCCCACAGGCCGTTGCCCATCAGGGCCAGCCCCCCCTGCACGCAGACGAGAAGCGCCACCGCCCCGGCGTAGACCGGGCGCAGCTTGCCGTGCTTCTCGGCAGCGATGATGGCCGGCACCATGAGCGCCAGCGACAGCAAGACTGCGGGCAAATACACCTTCCAGTGCTCAGCCCCCGGCAGGCCGCCACTGGCGATCAGCGTGGCCGGGACGACCATCCAGAGTGCCATCTGCATCAGGTGCAGCGCAAACACGCCGAAATTGAGCTTGGCCAGCTTGGCGTCGAGCAGCACGGCAAGAAAGGACGCCCGCGCCGGCGCACGGAAAGTCGGCGCTGGCGGGACGGCGGTAAACAGAAGAATGATCGCCCCGAGTGCCAGGGCGCCAGTCAGCACGAACAAACCCGACAGTCCGATGGCTGCCGCCAGCGGTGGCGCGATCACCAGCGACAGCGCAAACACCAGACCGATCGAGGCACCGATCATCGCCATCACCTTGGTGCGATGTTGTTCACGCGTCAGGTCGGCGGCCAGCGCCGATACCGCTGCCGAAACCGCCCCGGCGCCCTGCAGCACGCGGCCGGCGATCATCCAGTAGATGTCGGGCGCGGCCGCTGCCATGAAACTGCCGGCGGCGAACAGCAACAGGCCGGCGACGATGACGGGCTTGCGGCCCCAGCGATCGGACGCCAGGCCGAACGGGATCTGGAAAAACGCCTGCGTCAGCCCGTAGGCGCCCAGTGCCAGTCCGACCAGCATGAGGTCGTTGCCGCCCGGCAGTCCCCCTGCCAGCACTGAAAACACCGGCAGCACCAGAAACAGGCCGAGCATGCGCAGGCCGAAGATGGCGGCGAGCGCGCTGCCCGTGCGCCGTTCGGCGGAGTTCATGGGGTCAAGGGTTGGAGAATGCGCGGGTGAAAGCACGGGGGGAATGTCTTTGTCACAAAGGGGCGCGTATATTATCAGGTCGTCTTTTCACACCACCTGCCCCGCCCCCGCATGGACTTCATCAAGATTCGCGGCGCCCGCACGCACAATCTCAAGAACATCAACCTCGATCTGCCGCGGAACCGGCTGACGGTGATCACCGGTTTGTCCGGATCCGGCAAGTCGTCGCTGGCCTTCGACACCCTCTATGCCGAGGGGCAGCGCCGCTATGTCGAGTCACTCTCGGCCTATGCCAGGCAGTTTTTACAGTTGATGGAAAAACCGGATGTCGACCTGATCGAAGGTTTGTCGCCGGCCATTTCCATCGAACAGAAGGCCACCAGCCACAATCCGCGCTCCACGGTGGGCACGGTCACCGAGATTCACGACTACCTGCGCCTGCTGTATGCCCGCGCCGGCACGCCGCATTGCCCCGAGCATGGGGTGGCCCTCGAAGCGAAAAGCGTGGCGCAGATGGTCGACCATGTGCTGGCTCTGCCCGAAGACACCAAACTGATGATCCTGGCGCCCGTGGTGGCCAACCGCAAGGGCGAGCAGCTCGACCTGTTCGCCGAGCTCAAGGCGCAGGGCTTCGTGCGCCTGCGCGTGGATGGCAAGGTGCACGACATCGACACTCTGCCGAAGCTGACAAAAAGCCAGAAGCACACCGTGGATGTCGTGGTCGACCGCCTCAAGGTGCGTGCCGATGTGCGGCAGCGGCTGGCCGAAAGTTTCGAGACCGCCCTGACCCACGCCGAGGGGCGCGCCATCGCGGTCGAGATGGACAGTGGCACGGAGCACCTGTTTTCCGCCAAATTCGCCTGTCCGCAATGCGGTTACGCCTTGCAGGAACTCGAGCCCCGCCTGTTCTCTTTCAACAACCCGATGGGTGCCTGCCCGGCCTGCGACGGCCTCGGCCAGACCCAGTTCTTCGATCCGGCGCGCGTGGTCGCCTATCCTCATCTCTCCCTTGCGGCCGGTGCCATCAAGGGTTGGGACAAGCGCAATCAGTTTTACTTCCAGATGATCGAGTCGCTGGCCGGCCACTACGGCTTCGATACCGGGACGGTGTTCGAAGAACTGCCGGAAGCCGTGCGTCAGGTCGTGCTCCATGGTTCGGGACGCGAGCAGATCCGTTTCAAGTATCTCAACGAGAAGGGCACCCGCTTCGAGCGTAGCCACAGCTTCGAAGGCATCATCCCCAACCTCGAGCGCCGCTACCGTGAAACCGAAAGCGTGATGGTGCGCGAGGAACTCGCCAAATATCTCAACAACAAGCCCTGTCCCGATTGCGGCGGCGCCCGCCTGCGGCTGGAAGCGCGGCATGTGTTGATCGGTGGCGACAGTATTAGCCCCCCACGCTCGCAAGATCGGCTCGCTGCCCCCCACCCCCAGAGGGGGCAATCCGCGCATGCCACCTTGGGGCGGCCCGGCGGTGGCATGAACATCACCGCTGTCAGTCATCTGTCGCTGATCGAGTGCCGCGATTTTTTCAATCTCCTGCAAATGACCGGCCAAAAAGCGCAGGTGGCGGAGAAGATCGTCAAGGAAATCACCGCGCGCATCACCTTCCTCATCAACGTCGGCCTCGACTACCTGTCGCTCGACCGCTCGGCCGAAACCCTCTCGGGTGGTGAAGCGCAGCGCATCCGGCTGGCTTCGCAGATCGGTTCCGGGTTGACCGGCGTGATGTATGTGCTCGACGAACCCAGCATCGGCCTGCACCAGCGCGACAACGCGCGTCTGCTGCAGACGCTGGCCAACCTGCGCGACATCGGCAACACCGTCATCGTGGTGGAACATGATCAGGAAGCCATCGAATCCGCCGATTATGTCGTTGACATGGGCCCGGGTGCCGGCGAGCATGGCGGGCACATCGTCGCCCAGGGACTGCCGGCCGAGATCGAGAAAAATCCGGATTCGCTTACCGGCGCCTATCTGTCGGGCCGCAAGAGTATCGCCATACCGGCGCAGCGCACACCGCCCGATCCGGCACGTAGCCTCAAGATTCTAGGCGCTACCGGCAATAACCTTAAAACCGTCGACCTCGACATTCCGGTCGGCCTGTTCACCTGCATCACCGGCGTCTCGGGCTCCGGCAAAAGCACGCTCATCAACGACACCCTCTACGCCGCCACCGCGCACCATCTTTACGGCTCGGCGCTCGAACCGGCGGCACATCAGGAAATCCAGGGCCTCGAATTCTTCGACAAGGTCATCAACGTCGATCAGTCGCCGATCGGCCGCACGCCGCGCTCCAACCCGGCCACCTACACCGGCATGCTGACGCCGATTCGCGATCTCTTCGCCGGCGTGCCGCAAGCCCGCGAGCGCGGCTACGGCCCCGGCCGCTTCAGTTTCAACGTCAAGGGCGGCCGCTGCGAGGCCTGCTCCGGCGACGGCATGATCAAGGTCGAGATGCACTTCCTGCCCGACATCTTCGTCCCCTGCGACGTCTGCCACGGCAAGCGCTACAACCGCGAAACCCTCGAAGTGCGCTACAAGGGCAAGACCATCTACGAAGTCCTGCAGATGACCGTCGAACAGGCGCACGAATTTTTCTCCGCTGTGCCGGTCGTCGCGCGCAAACTGCAAACCCTGATCGACGTCGGCCTCACCTACATCCAGCTCGGCCAGTCGGCCACCACGCTGTCCGGCGGCGAAGCGCAGCGCGTCAAGCTGGCGCTGGAGCTGTCAAAACGGGACACCGGCCGCACCCTCTACATCCTCGACGAACCGACCACCGGCCTGCACTTCGCCGACATCGAGCTGTTGCTGACCGTGCTGCACCGCCTGCGCGACCATGGCAACACCGTCATTGTCATCGAGCACAACCTCGACGTCATCAAGACGGCCGACTGGCTCGTCGATCTCGGTCCGGAAGGCGGCGATGGCGGTGGCCGCATCATTGCGACGGGCACCCCGGAAAGCGTGGCGCGGGTG
Organism: Rhodocyclaceae bacterium; assembly: GCA_030682175.1. Classification (GTDB taxonomy): domain Bacteria; phylum Pseudomonadota; class Gammaproteobacteria; order Burkholderiales; family Rhodocyclaceae; genus Sulfuricystis. The sequence continues at coordinate 7,036 of JAUXOM010000069.1, read as the reverse complement.
AAGGGTAGCTATACGGGGCGCTATCTTAAGCCGATACTGGCGAGATAGAATCTTCTTTGTATCGCACAAGCATGGAGTCAGGGGATGCCGGTTGTTTTCCGCTGGAAAGGCTGCAGGTATTTCTTCTTCTCGAATGAAGGCGATCCACGCGAACCATTGCATATCCACGTACGCTGCCATGGTGCGCGTGCCAAGTTCTGGCTCGAACCCGTCGCTGTGGCGGAAAACATCGGCTTCGCGGCGCACGAACTCACTGAGATGGCCCGCGTGGTCAATGACAACCAGCAACAGATCGAAAGGGCATGGCATGAACACTTCGGTGACTGAACTAAGCTTCGACAACAACATGATGTGGCTCAGTCTGTCGGATGGCCGCAAACTCGGCGTGCCGCTAGCCTATTTCCCCCGCTTGCTGGCCGCCACGCCTGAACAGCGCGAACATCATGAATTCTCGGGCGGCGGCACCGGCATCCATTGGGATGAACTGGACGAAGACATCAGCGTGCAAGGCCTGCTCATGGGAGTGGGCGATCGAACACGGGGTAATCGGCTGGCGGCGTAAAAGTCGGCCCTGGCGGGACGGCACCATGATTCGCAACTATTCATGTCAAGGTCACAAGCTATGAAAGTTCTCATCACCGGCGCCGCCGGCTTTATCGGCATGCATGTCGCCCAGATCCTGCTGGCGCGCGGCGATACCGTAATCGGCATCGACAACCTCAACGACTATTACGACGTCAATCTCAAGAAGGCCCGGCTGGCGCGCCTTGCCAAATACCCCGGCTTCAAGCATGTGCTGCTCGACATCGCCGACCGCCCCGGCATGGCGGCCCTGTTCGAACGGGAAAAACCGCAGCGGGTGCTCAACCTCGCGGCCCAGGCCGGCGTGCGCTATTCGCTGGAAAATCCCCACGCCTACGTCGACAGCAACGTTGTCGGCTTCGTCAATCTGCTTGAAGGTTGCCGCCACAATGGTATCGAGCATCTGGTCTACGCCAGCAGCTCCAGCGTCTACGGAGGCAACACGAAGATGCCGTTCTCCGAGCACGACAACATCGACCACCCGGTGAGCCTCTACGCCGCCACCAAGAAGTCGAACGAACTGATGGCGCACACCTACAGCCATCTGTTCGGGATTCCCACGACCGGCTTGCGCTACTTCACCGTTTACGGTCCCTGGGGACGCCCCGACATGGCCTTGTTCCTGTTCACCAAGGCCATCATCGAGGATCGTCCCATCGATGTCTTCAACCACGGCAAAATGCGCCGCGACTTCACCTACATCGACGACATCGCCGAGGGTACGGTGCGCGTCATCGACCGCCCGGCGGAACCGAACCCGTCCTTCGTCGTTGACGCGCCGGACCCGGCGACCAGCTGGGCGCCCTACCGCGTGTTCAACATCGGCAACCAGGATTCCGTCGAGCTGATGGACTACATCGCCGCACTTGAGAAGGCGCTCGGCAAGGAAGCGAATAAGAATTTCCTGCCGATGCAGGCCGGCGATGTGCCGGCCACCTCGGCCGATACCGCCGAACTGCGCGCCCACACCGGCTTTGCCCCGGCGATGCCCGTGGAAGAGGGCGTGCGGCGCTTTGTCGAGTGGTATCGCGGCTACTTCAAGGTCTGAAATTGGCATGATCCTGCGTCGGATCGCCGCATTTTCCGCCATTGCCGCCTTTCTGCTGCTGTGCGCGGGCTTCGTCCGGGCGACAGACGCGCCAGCGCTGTTGCTGGCCGAACGCTATCAGGGCGGCATCGACGTTTCACAATATTGGGTCAGCGAAAAGCTCGACGGCGTGCGCGCTTACTGGGATGGCCGGCAATTGCGCTTTCGCAGCGGCAACGTCATCCTGGCCCCGGCGTGGTTCATCGCCGCATTGCCAGCGCATTCCCTCGACGGCGAGCTCTGGCTCGGGCGCGGCACTTTCGAGCGCCTCTCCGGCATCGTTCGCCGCAACACCCCGGACGATGCCGAATGGCGCCAGATTCGCTACCGGGTGTTCGAATTGCCCGACGCCCCCGGAAATTTCAGCGAAAGAATCAAGCAGCTGCAAGTGCTCACCGCCGGCCGCGCGCACTGGCTGCAGCCGACCGAGCAATTCCGCCTTACCGATGCCAAAGCGCTGAAAAGAAAGCTCGACGAAGTCGTCAAGGGTGGCGGCGAAGGCCTCATGCTGCATCGCGCCGAGGCCTATTACGAAACGGGACGTTCCACCGCCTTGCTCAAGCTCACGCCGTGGCAAGACGCCGAAGCGCGTGTCGTCGCCCATCTGCCCGGCAAGGGCAAATATGCCGGCATGCTCGGTGCCCTGCAGGTCGAAATGCCCGATGGCCGCCGGTTTGCCTTGGGGAGCGGTTTTACCGACGCGCAGCGACGCAGCCCGCCGCTGCTCGGCACGCAGGTCACCTACCGTTATCGCGAACTGACCCGCCACGGCATTCCCCGCTTTGCCAGGTTCCTGCGGGTGCGTGAATCATTCTGACCCGGTTCGACTGTTACGGGAATTTCAGATGTCTGCAGAACAACAACAAATCAAAAAGTTAGGGGCCTGATTGCCAGTGCCCCGACTTGCCACCGGCTTTTTCGAGCAGGCGGATTTCCTCGATGACCATGCCGCGATCAACGGCCTTGCACATGTCGTAAATGGTCAGCAGCGCGGCGCTGGCTGCGGTGAGTGCTTCCATTTCGACGCCGGTGCGGCCAAAGGTTTCGGCTGTAGTGGTGCAGGTGACGCTGGCATGTGCGGCGTCGAGTGTGAATTCGACGGCGACGCGCGTCAGGGCAATTGGATGGCAGAGCGGAATCAGGTCTGCAGTGTGCTTGGCGGCCTGGATGGCAGCGATGCGCGCGACGCCAAGCACATCGCCTTTTTTGGCCGACCCGGACTCGATCAGCGCGAACGTGGAAGGCTGCATGCGGATGCGACCGCTGGCGCGGGCGCGGCGGGCGGTCTCGGTCTTGGCGCCGACATCGACCATGTGAGCCTGGCCAGCGGGATCGAAATGAGTCAGTTGAGAACCCCCCGCAAACTCCGCATCGCGGAGTTCTCCCCCCAGGGGGCCAGGAAACTCTTGGGGCGGCCCGGCGTGTATTAAGCCCCCCCCCGCAAGCCTTGCTTCGCTCGGCTCTCCCCCCAGGGGGCCAAGAAACTCTTGGGGCGGCCCGGCGTGTTTCTTACGTGAATTTTGTGACATCTTGTAAGCGTCCCGTGTAAGTGGGAACTGAATTGCAGAGCCGGTATCATAGCCGCATGAAATCATTCCTGTGGCTGCTTTTGGTGGGTTTTCTCCTGTTGCCGGGCGCTTTGCTGCGTGCCGAAGGCTTGCCCGATCTGGGCGAGTCGGATCGCGCCGGCCTTTCCCCGCAGGCCGAGCGGCGTCTGGGTGAACAGATCATGCAGGAGGTGCGCCGTGACCCGGCTTATCTGGACGACCCCGAGGTGGCCGGTTACATAAGCCAGTTGGGGCAGCGGTTGGCCAGCCATGCCGAGGGCGCACGGCAATCTTTTGAATTCTTTGTGGTCAAGGATTCGATGTTGAATGCGTTTGCCCTGCCGGGCGGCTACATCGGCGTGCATACCGGGCTGATTCAGGCGGCGCGCACCGAATCCGAATTGGCCGGCGTGCTGGCGCACGAAATTTCCCACGTCACGCAAAGTCATCTGGCACGCCTGTTTGGCAAGCAAAGCCAGGCGCAGATGGCGGTCTTGCTGTCGATGGCCGTGGCGATTTTGGCGGCGCGCAGCAATCCGGATGTGGCGATTGGCGCCGCGCTGTCCGGCCAGGCAGCCGGCATTCAGCAGCAACTGAATTTCTCGCGCGATTTCGAGCGCGAGGCCGACCGGCTTGGTCTGAACATGCTGGAGCAGGCCGGTTACGATACGCGCGGCATGGCGAGTTTTTTCGAGCGCATGCTGCAGTTTGGCCGGCTTTATGAAAACAATGCGCCGGGCTATTTGCGTACCCACCCGCTGACCACCGAGCGCATCACCGATATCGAAAACCGCATTGCCCAGCGGCCTTACAAGCAGGTAATCGACAGCGTGGATTTTGGCCTGGTGCGCGCCAAGCTGAAGGCGCAGGACGGTACGCCCTCCGATGCCGTGGCCGATTTCGCCACCCAGTTGAAATCGGGAAAATATGTTCGCGAAACGGACGTACGCTTCGGCTATGCCCATGCCCTGTTGCGCGACAACAAGCTTGCCGAGGCCGAGAACGAGGTCGCGGCGGTGCGGCGTCTGAAGCTCGAGTCGCCTCTGCTCGAAGGCCTGACCGCGCAGTTGCTGCTGAAGCGCAAGGATGCCGCCGGTGCCTTGCAGATACTGCAAAAGGCGGTAGAGCGCTATCCGCACGCACGGGCGTTGACCTATGCCCTGATCGAAGCGAAAGTCGGCGCTGGCGGGACGGCAGGCGCCGCGGAAGCGGTGGCGTTGACGCGCAGGGAATTGCAGCTCACCCCCGGCGATGCGCGTCTGCACGCCTTGCAGGCCAAGGCCCATGCGGCGCTGGGCAACCGCCTGCACCAGCATCGTGCCCAGGCCGAAGCCTATCTGGCCGAGTCCCAGCTCGATGCGGCGATCCTGCAGTTCGATCTCGCGCGTCAGGCCGGCGATGGGGATTTTTACGAGAAGTCGCAGGTCGACGCGCGCCTGCGGGAATTGCGGCAGCGCAAGCTGGAGGAAATGCGGGAAATGCGCCGCCGTTAGGCCGTCGTTAGACTTGCTGCCGGCTGTGGCGGGGATGCCGCAGCCGGCTTGCTCATCACGCCTTGCTTATGCTCTGGTAGTACCCGGAGAGAATTTTTGCAACCTCCGGGCGGGAAAACTCGGGCGGAGGCGCTTCGCCACGACTGAGCATCTCGCGTACCTTGGTGCCGGACAGCGTGATGAAATCTTCCTTGGTGTGGCCGGGCGCCTCGCGCATCATTACCACCTTGCCGAGTTTCTTTGACCAGGCGGTATTGTCCGCCATGAACATTTCGATCAACAGCGCGCCCTTGGGTACTTCGTCGAATATGGATTGCGCGTCGAAGGGGCCGTAATAGTCGCCCACGCCGGCATGGTCGCGGCCGATGATGAAGTGCGTGGCGCCCATGTTCTGGCGGAAAAGGGCATGCAGAACCGCCTCGCGCGGTCCGGCATACAGCATGTCGAAGCCATAACCGGTCACCATCGCGCTGTTGGGTTTGAAGTACAACTCGACCATCTTGCGGATGCAGGCATCGCGCACCGGTGCCGGGATATCCCCTTCCTTCAGCTTGCCGAGCAACATGTGGATGACCAGGCCATCGGCGCCCAGACGATCCATTGCCATGTGGCAGAGCTCTTCGTGCGCGCGGTGCATCGGGTTTCTGGTCTGGAACGCGACCACCTTTTTCCATCCGCGCTCGGAGATTTCGTTGCGAATCTCGACCGCGGTGCGGAAAGTATCCGGGAATTCGCTCTGGAAATAGCTGAAGCTCAACACCTTGATCGGGCCGGAAACAGCGTAGCGACCGGCGGAGTTGAAGGCTGCCACGCCGGGATGTACCGGATCTGTCGTGCGATAGACCTTCTCGGTCATGAGACGCATCTGGTCTTCGCTGGCTTCCTCGATCGCTTCCACGTCCATGACGGCCAGGACCGGGTTCCCTTCGACATTGGGGTCGCGGAGCGCAATCCGCTTGTGGCCTTTTATGGCGCTGATGTCTTTGGTGAGATTCAGGACCGGCACCGGAAAGAAGAGGCCACTGGCGGTCTTCATGTGTTCCGCGGCACCGAGGGCATCGGCCAGATTCATATAGCCGGTCAGGGGGTTGAAGTAACCCGACCCCATCATCACCGCGTTGGCGGCGGCGGCCGAGGAGAGCATCATCGAAGGCAGCGACGCAGCTTCATGTGTCAGCGCCCGATGCTGAACGTCGTCATACACGAACAGCGGGTTGAGTTGATCGGAACCGTGTGGCTTTATCACTGTTGATTCTCCTGTTAATGATTGGTTTTAGAGCCCGCAAAATACAATAAGCCCAATGGCGCTTCTATCAAATATACTTTTCGAACCGTGTCAATGACTAATTGTTGATGTCGAGGACAAAGTAGTGCGGAAAGGCGGGCTGTTTGATGTAGGTCAATCATTCTCGAAAAAACAATTGGCGTGGCTTATTCGTCAATCAAAAATCGGGATTATCCTGCCGTATTTAAGGTGGTAGCCTCCACGCGTTTCATGAGGAATTTGAAGCCTCCATGCCCCGCCGGAAGCGGATTCGCGATACGCCCCGGCCAAGGTAGGGCATGGAAGTCAAATGGACCGCTGGTACTTACTTAGACAGCGGATTGTTAGCTAGCAAGGAGAAGAGGTAATGCCAACATTTGTTCGTACCGAGAAATGCGATGGCTGCAAGGGTGGTGACAAGACCGCCTGCATGTACATCTGCCCGCACGACCTGATGAAACTCGACAAGGATGGTTCAGAAACCGGTCATGCGATGAAGGCCTTCAACCAGGAACCGGAGCAGTGCTGGGAGTGCTATTCCTGCGTCAAGATCTGCCCGCAGGGCGCCATCGAATGCCGTCACTATGCCGACGTCGTTCCGCTGGGTGGTTCCGTGCAACCGATGCGTAGCGCCGACTCCATCATGTGGATGATCAAGTTCCGCAATGGCGTGGTCAAGCGCTTCAAGTTCCCTATCCGGACGACGGCCGAGGGCTCCATCGAGCCCTTCACCGGCAAGCCGATGCCGAAACTGGCCGACATCGCCACAACAGGGACATTTACCCTGGGCACGATGGGTGGCTATCGTTCGGGCAAGCCGGAAGAACTGATCCGTAAGTAATCTTTTAGAGGAACTGAAAAATGGCTGGAACATTTGAAAAACCGGAAGTTGTCCAGGAAGAGCTGGACATTCTGATGATCGGCGGCGGCATGGCCTGCTGCGGTACGGCATACGAAGTGATGCGCTGGGCCGAGGCCGTCAAGGCCGAAACGGGCAAGGACCTCAAGATCAAGCTGGTTGACAAGGCCGCGATGGACCGTTCGGGCGCCGTTGCCCAGGGCC
>JAUXOM010000057.1 GCA_030682175.1 Rhodocyclaceae bacterium | reverse complement strand
GCTGGCGCCGCGTGCCGCGTTTGCTTGGCAGCCCTCTCCCTCAATCCCTCTCCCGCAAGCGGGAGAGGGAAGCTATCTGCCTCCTCTCTCCCTCTGGGAGAGAGGTCGGGAGAGAGGGATTGGCCCGGCGCAAACGCTGCGTATTTCACTTCGTCAAATCACGACGGCCAATAGCGGTTTCCAGCAGCAGGAGAAAATCCTTTTCGTCCCTGACCTGCGCGACTTCGGCGGAAGTCACGGTATAGCCGTGCGGCCGGGCGATCGCTTCATAGCGCGGGATGCGCGCGTGAAACAGGTGGGGAAATACCCAGCGTGAGAAATCGTCCGGATCGGCGGCATCAATGCCGGCCAGTTGCCGTTCGGCAAGGTATATCGGCAGATACTCGGCGAGGAAAGCCGGACGGAAATACATCGGCTTGGGGTCGGACTGGGCGCGGCGGATGAGTTCGGTTTCTTCCTCTGCCGTGGTGACCTGGATGTAGAGGATCAGCGTGTGCTCGACCAGCAGGTCGATGACCGCCGGTTCTTCAAGTTCGCAGAGGCTGCCGCCGACGTCATTGACGAAATGGGCGTAGCCGTAGATGTCCTGGGCCTTCCTGAGGAACTCGGGCACATCGCGCATGGCGGCAATCTCGCCATCGCGATACATCTCCTGGCGCCGGCTGAACTCCGCAAAGGGAATGCCGCCCTGGGCCGGGTCACCCAGCTTGCCGACAAAGGACAGCACCGGGCCGAGGTCGTCAACCTTGATGTTGTTCTTGATGTCGATCCAGTCGCGCCGCAACAGGTCGCGCAGGAAGGCAACCTGCATGGCCTGTTGCTTGATGAGGTCGAGGATGGGTTCGTCGAGATAGCGCTTGCCGATGCGATAGTCGGCCGAATAATGAAACCAGTCATGGCGGCGCAGCAGTGACGACAGCCAGGTCTTGCCGACGCCCGACATGCCGAGCAGGGTGATCTTTTTGTGCGGCCAGGCGCGGAAGGCGTTGACGTTGAATTTCATGGTGGAAGTTAATCTTTGCGAGCGGTGTGGACTGCCGCAATGAGTGCATTGTAGCTAGCCAGGGATGGCCACCCCTCGATGGGCAGCGGCAATTTGCGTTGCCAGTTTGGATGCTGGTCTTCGAGCGTGCCCGGCAGGTTGGGTTGTTCCAGCACGCCAAGGATATCCTCGGGTTGCACTACCATGATCTGCGCTGGCGAGCGTGCCAGATAGGCGTGGATCGCCTGAACAGCTTCCGCAGAAAGTTCCGGCATTTCCGCGGCCAGCTTGCTCGTACCTTCAGGCAGCAGGTGTTCCTGCTCAAGCGCCCACAGCAAGCGACCGCGATCCCAATCGCGTTCGGTGACCAGGCGCTGGCGCAGTTCTTCACTGGGAAAGAGCTGCAGGGTTGCGCGGATATCCAGGTCTGCGCCACTCCAAAAACCGCGCAGGGTGGGCAGATCGTGCGTGCCGGCGGCGACCAGGGCCTGCTGCGGCATATCCGCCGGCAGACGGAAATTGCCGTCCGGGTAACGCTCGAACAGCAGCGGGTGGTAGGAGAGCACGCCGCATTCGGCCAGCCGTGGCCGGAAGCCTTCGGGCACGGTGCCGAGGTCTTCGCCGATCACCAGGCACTGGTTGCGCTGGCTTTCCAGCGCGACGATGCCAAGGATGTCCTCGAAGGGATAAAGCACATAGGTGCCTTCTGTGGCGGGAATGTTGGCGGGCACCCAGAACATGCGCATCAGCCCCATCACATGGTCGATGCGCAGGGCGCCGGCGTGCTTCATGTTGGCGCGCAGGATGTCGATCAGGGGAGCGTAGGCGGCGTCACGCAGGCGGTGGGGGACGAACGGCGGCAGTCCCCAGTCCTGGCCCATCAGATTGATTTCATCGGGCGGTGCGCCGGCGTGGGCATTGGCGGCAAACACCGCCTGCCAGTTCCACACCTCGGCGCCGCTTGGATTGGCCCCGACTGCCAGATCCTGATACAGGCCGACTGCCATGCCGGACTGCTCCGCACGCTGTACGGCAGCCGCCAATTGGGCATCGGCCAGCCATTGCAGCCAGGCGTGATAGCTGACGGCCGCGGCGTGTTGCGTGGCAAATGCGGCGACAGCGGGCGCGTCCGGGCTGCGATATTCTTCCGGCCATGCCGGCCAGCCCCAAATGTTTTGATCGATGGCGCGAAAGTGGTCTTGCAGGGCGGCAAAGCGGGCATGACGTTCGAGTTCCTCGCCCTGCGCGGTGCGCCAGGTCGCAAAGGCCTCGGTCCGTGCGTTGCGACCGGCAAGAAAATACCCGAACAGAATTTCCAGAATTTCAAACTTGGCGCGCGCTACCGCGACGTAATCAACAAGTTCGGAATCGCGCAAGTCCTGCAGGTGTTTCTGAAAGTCGGCGCTGGCGCGACGGCGCTGTGCCGCGGCGCAGGTGGAAAATTCGGGCACGGCCTCGACATCGAGGTAGAGAACATTGACAAAGCAGCGCTGCGACGGGCTGTACGGGCTGATGTGCGCCGGGTTGTCGGGAAACAGGGCGTGCAGGGGATTGACGCCGACCAGGTCGCCGCCGGCAGCGGCCGTGAGTGCGAGTAATTCACTCAGATCGGTGAAATCGCCAATGCCCCAGTTGCGGAGCGAACGCACGCCATACAGTTGCAGCGTCAGACCCCAGATACGGCCGCCCGCGCGGATGGCTGCCGGTTGATGGCACTGCTGCGGGACGACGATGAGCGGCATGGTCAGACTGGTTTTCCCGTCCACCGATGTCACGTGCAAACGGTGATAGCCCAGCGCCGCAATTGGCGGGAGATCGAGCTGGCAGCGCAGCAAGTTGTCCTGTGCATCAAGACGGAGCAGGTCGGCGGGGGTGAAGTTTGCCGTAAAGGATTCGCCCGTTTCCTGAGCGACCCTCCAGTGCCAGCCTTGCGTGCAGTCCTGTGCCGGCAGCAGCAGCGGAATGCCGATGGCCGCGCCGCTGCGTACCACGCATACCGGCGGCAAGGGATGCTGCCACTCGGCCGCATCCAGTTCGCGCAGGAGCGTCGCGGGAGCATCGGCTATCGCCGCGGGGGCAAAGTGCATCGCCGCCAGGAGCGCCTGGCGGGTATAGGTCGACGTCAGGTGCTGGCCGCCCCAGATGTCGTGATACGCATCGGCAATGCCGCAGCGGTTGGCGAGCGTTTTTAGAATGTCGGTCATGCTGGTTGTGCGTTTTCTGTGGGGGGCGCCATATCCTGCTGGCGCATCAGAGCAAGTGTACGTCCTTCCAGCGGATAGGTGTCGCCGCCAGGGAAGTTGCCGTCGACCCGCAGGCCGGCATGGTAGTGGGTATCGAGCAGGGACTGCCAGACGCAGCTTTCGTTCAGAATCGGCAAGCGGAAGTCGATCCGCTCATGGTGGGCGTTGAACAGTAATATGAAATTATCATCGTGCACCGCGCGTCCGCGGTAATCGACTTCACCGAGCAACTCACCCGAGAGGTAGACGCCCAGGCTGCGCGCGAAGTCGTGCATCCATTCGTGGTCGCTCATCTCGCTGCCATCCGGCTTGATCCAGTGGATGTCCTTAATGCTTCTGCCGTCGTCGCCGCGAATCGGCTGGCCCTGAAAGAAGTTGCGCCGATGAAATACCGGATGGGTGCGGCGCAGGTGGATCAGCCGCGCGACAAATTCCAGCAATTCATGGTCGGCATCGCGTAGCGACCAGTCTACCCAGCTGACTGCGTTGTCCTGGCAGTAGGCGTTGTTGTTGCCCTGCTGGGTCCGTCCCATTTCGTCGCCGGCCAGCAACATCGGCACGCCTTGCGACAGGAGCAAGGTGGCCAGCAGGTTGCGTTTCTGGCGGGCGCGCAGGACATTGATTTCCGGATTGTCCGTCGCGCCTTCGACGCCGCAGTTCCAGGAAAGATTCCGGTCGCTGCCATCGCGGTTGTCTTCGCCGTTCGCCTGGTTGTGCTTATGGTCGTAACTGACCAGGTCGTGCAGGGTGAAGCCGTCATGCGCGGTGATGTAATTGATGCTGGCATGCGGGCGGCGACCGTTGTGGGCGTAAAGATCGCTCGAACCGGTCAGGCGCCGGGCGAACTCGCCGATCAGGCCGCCATCGCCGCGCCAGTAGGCGCGCATGCAATCCCGATAACGGTCGTTCCACTCGGCCCAGCCGACCGGGAAATTGCCGACCTGATAACCGCCTTCGCCGAGGTCCCAGGGTTCGGCAATCAGCTTGACCTGCGACAGCACCGGATCCTGGTGCAGGATGTCGAAGAAGGCGCCCAAACGGTCGACCTCGTGCAACTCGCGCGCCAGCGCCGAGGCCAGGTCGAAACGGAAGCCATCGACGTGCATTTCCTGCACCCAGTAGCGCAGCGAGTCCATGATGAGCTGGAGGACGCAGGGATGCTGCAGATTGAGCGTGTTGCCACAGCCCGTGTAATCCATGTAGTGCTGCGGATTACCGGGTGTCAGGCGGTAGTAGGCGGCGTTGTCGATACCCCTGAAGCTGAGTGTCGGCCCGTGATGGTTGCCCTCGGCGGTGTGGTTGTACACCACATCGAGGATGACCTCGATGCCTGCCGAATGCAGGGTCTTGACCATGGTCTTGAATTCCTTGGTCGAGCCGCTGGCACAGTAGCGCAGGTCGGGGGCG
>JAUXOM010000058.1 GCA_030682175.1 Rhodocyclaceae bacterium | reverse complement strand
AAGGCGAGGGATGCGCCAACGGCGCACAAAGGGGGGCGGGCGTTTACTCCCCCACCCAGAAGTCCTGTCCCTTGTCGAGGAACTCCTCGTAGGGAACATAGTGCGAGCCATCGCACGAGAAGGTCAGACCGACGATCCCGTTGAAAATGTTCAGGGTGCCCGAGCGCAGATAGAACATGTCATCCATCTGGCGCAGATCCTTGAAGCGTTCGAGCACTGTCCGCACCTTGTCCATGGGAATCAGCGCATCGGCGGGATAAGGGATGCGCGGGTAAGCCAGGCACATATTCGGATCCACCAGCATGTCAATGTTCAGCAGACGATAGCGGAATGGGTCATTCAGCAGCCAGATCACGGCGCGACTGCTGGAGAAATGCAGCATCACATGGAATGCGCCGTGGCAAACCATCAACTCCGCCACCACACCCAACACGGTATCCAATTGCTGATCCATGGCGCTTTCAGAGCGCTCCTGATGAAACACCGTCCCGCGGATTGATGGATCGCCCTTGAGTTGCTGCCATGTGCGCGGCTCCTCGTACAATTCCCGCGTCAGCGGCAGGTCGCGCAAACCAAAATAGGCGCCGATATAGCCCAGCAAACGGCCGGCGTCATCGCGCACGACCTGTACCGCGGTGAGCGAGGGGCGGTTCTGCTTGAGGCTCATATAGGATTGCGAGAGCAGCAACGGCTCACCCGACTCAATCCCGTTCACATAAGGGCGTCCGGAACGATCCCGGCCATAACCTTCCAGCAAGCCGGCATGACTGACATTGTCAGTGATCTGCCGGCAGCTTCCATCCATGACATACAGGTGTTTGCAGTAGGACAGGGTGTCAAGCGCGCCAGCCAGAACCACATTCAGCCGCTCCCGATCACCCCAGACTCCCGCACATTGCTCCGCCAATCGTCTCAGCGGTTCGGACAGGAGTTCGCGTAAAGCCTGACGTTGTTGCTGGATGCTCTTTTGCAGGTTTTCCATTTGTCTTTCTTCTAACCCAGTCTGGCGCGCCACTTCAGCCACAAGGATAACTGTCGATGTGCATTCTCGCCGGTAGCATCCCGCAACAAGGGCAAAGTCAGCAATCGGCCATTTGCAAGCAAGCGCAGCACGATCACTCGCGACAACACCGTAGTTTGCGGCAGGATCGTCGCCGTCTCGCGAGCGCCGACTTTCGTGTCGACTTCAAGTTCGCCCTGCGCACCCAGATGCAAGCCAACGACCGGCTGGCGGAATTGCCTGCCGAGAAAATATACGAGGGAAACCAGCACCAGCCCAATCATCGCCAAGCGGAGCGGCCACGACAGCATCAGTGGCAGGATCGCGCCAATCGCCAGCAGGTGTGCCGCCGTAAACGTGAAAATCAAATACCTCGAGACCTGAAGTGAAACCGTCAAGGGTAGGTTCACGGCACTGTCGCTTCGGATGCGTTTGATTGCCAGGGCACCCTACACGCGCCGGAAGGCGAGTGTTCCATTGGTACCACCGAAGCCGAAGTTGTTCTTGATGGCGACATCGATCTTGAGGTCGCGCGCCGCATTGGCGCAGTAGTCGAGGTCGCATTCCGGATCCTGCTCGAAGATGTTGATGGTCGGCGGCGAAACCTGGTGATGCACCGCCAGCGCGGTCAGCACCGACTCCAGCCCGCCGGCGCCGCCCAGCAAATGTCCGGTCATCGACTTGGTCGAATTGACCACCAGTCGCTTTGCGGCATCGCCAAAGGCCAGCTTGATCGCCTCGGTCTCATTCTTGTCGCCGAGCGGAGTCGAAGTGCCATGAGCATTGATGTACTGCACCTGGTCGCCATTGAGACCGGCATCCTTCAGCGCATTCAGCATGCTGCGGCGTGGACCGTCGGTATCCGGCGCCGTCATGTGATAGGCATCGCCGCTCATGCCGAAACCGGCCAGTTCGGCGTAAATTCTCGCACCGCGCCGTTTGGCATGCTCGTACTCCTCGAGCACCAGCACTCCGGCACCCTCGCCGAGGACAAACCCGTCGCGCCCCTTGTCCCAGGGACGGCTTGCCGTCGCCGGATCATCGTTGCGTGTGGATAGCGCCTGCGCCGAGGCAAAGCCGCCGACCGCCAGTGGCGTCACGGTCGATTCGGCACCACCGCAGACCATCGCATCGGCATCGCCATACTGGATCATGCGATAACTCGTGCCGATGGCATGCAAGCCCGTGGTACAGGCCGTCACTACAGCGAGATTCGGCCCCTTGAGCCCCAGCATGATCGACAGGTTTCCCGAGATCATGTTGATGATGGTGCCGGGAATGAAGAAAGGCGAAATCTTGCGCGGGCCACCGGCGAGAAAGTCATGGTGTGTCGCCTCGATCATCGGCAGTCCGCCGATGCCCGAACCGATATTCACCCCAAAACGGTCCGCATTTTCGGCGTTTGCCTCCAGGCCGGAATCCCGAAAGGCCTGAATTCCTGCAGCCATGCCGTAATGGATAAAAATATCCATGCGGCGGGCTTCCTTGGGCGACAGATAAGTCGCAATATCGAAACCTTTGACCTCTCCGGCGATGCGTGCCTTGAGGGCGGAGGCATCAAAACGGGTGATCGGGCCGATGCCGCTATTGCCGGCAAGAATATTGCTCCAGGTTTCGGCGACGGTATTACCGACCGGCGAGACAAGTCCCAAACCGGTCACGACGACTCTGCGACGCGACAAGGTAGCCTCCTTCGGGGTGGGGGGAGAAGGGGCAAGTTACGCCCCTGTAGATTACTTCTTCAGGTTGTTATTGACGTAGTCAATAGCCTGTTGGACGGTGGTGATTTTCTCAGCTTCCTCGTCCGGAATTTCGCACTCGAACTCTTCCTCGAGCGCCATCACCAGTTCGACGGTGTCAAGCGAATCGGCGCCCAAATCGTCGACAAAGGACGAATCGTTCTTGATATCGGCCTCATTAACGCCGAGTTGTTCGGCAACGATTTTCTTGACGCGCTGTTCGATGTTATCCATTTATTACTCCTCTTCCCTATAAAGGCGGGTTGTTTAAAACCCGCGTAGTTTACCAAAAGCCGACGCCAAAAACTTTTTGGCAGCAGCGGCTATCAAACCATGTACATGCCGCCATTGACGTGCAGCATCGTACCCGTGATGTAAGCGGCTTCCGGGCTGGCCAAAAAGGCTACGGCATGGGCAATATCTTGAGCCTGACCGAGGCGGCCCAGCGGAATTTTCTGAATCAGGGCGTTGCGTTGCTCTTCACTCAGCGCGCGGGTCATGGCGGTATCGATAAAGCCGGGGGCCACGCAGTTCACCGTGATATTGCGGCTACCCAGTTCCTGTGCCAGCGCACGCGACATGCCGGCGACACCGGCCTTGGCGGCCGCGTAATTGATCTGGCCGGGATTGCCGGAAGCGGCAACCACGGAGGAAATGTTGATGATGCGGCCGGACCGGGCTTTCATCATCCCGCGAATGACCAGCTTCGACAGGCGGAACACGGCCTTGAGGTTGGTGTTGATGACTGCATCCCACTCATCTTCCTTCATGCGCATGGCCAGATTGTCGCGGGTGATGCCGGCATTGTTGACCAGGATCGAAACCGCACCGAAGCGCTTTTCAACCTCGCCGATCAGCGCCTCGCAGGCAGGGCCATCGGTCACGTCAAGTACCGCACCCCAGCCGGGAATGCCCGCGGCGTCAAGTGCCTTCTGGATGTCGGCAGCTGCAGCCTCGTTGATATCGACACCGACGACGGTCGCACCCTTCTGCCCAAGTTCATGCGCGATGACTTGGCCGATACCGCGCGAAGCGCCCGTCACCAGGGCAATTTGTCCCTTCAGAATATCTTCCATGATCATGCCTCCGTAGGGCCGCCCCAAGGGGGCTCAGTTGCCAAATGAGGCCCCCCTGTGGGGGGCAGCGAGTTGATTTTGCGAGCGTGGGGGGCCATTACTTATCCTTTCACGATTGAAAGTGCCGCCTCGACGCCCGCCCGGTCGTGCATGGCGCCGCCGGTCAGATTGTCGGCACAACGTTTTACCAACCCGGCCAACACTTTGCCAGGGCCACATTCAAACACATGGGTGATGCCCGCCGCCTGCATCGCGCGCATGGTCTCGACCCAGCGCACCGGGGCAGCGGCCTGACGTACCAACGCTGCACGGATAGCGTCCGGGTCTTCGGCACAGACCACGTCCACATTGTTCAGCACGGGAATCCGCGGCCGCGCGACGGCGACAGTCGCGAGGCGTGCCTTGAGCTTCTCGGCAGCCGGCTGCATCAGCGAGGAATGGAAGGGCGCCGATACCGGCAACATTACAGCGCGTTTCGCCCCCCGCGCCTTGCAGGCGTCGGCGGCGAGCTGCACGGCAGCGGCATGACCGGCGATGACCGTCTGTTCCGGGGAATTGAAGTTGACCGCCTGTACCGCCTGGCTCTCATGTCCCAATTCTTTTTCCGTTTCCGCGCAAATCGACTGGACCGTCGTGGCATCCATGCCAAGAATGGCCGCCATTGCCCCGGTACCCGCCGGCACGGCTTCCTGCATGGCCTGTGCGCGCAGCTCAACGAGCGGCACCGCATCCGCAAATTCGAGCACGCCAGACGCGACCAGTGCCGAGTATTCACCCAGACTGTGGCCCGCCAGCATGGCCGGTTGCGGCCCGCCCCCAGCGACTGCGGCTCCCATTTCCTGCCAGAGCCGCCAGACGGCAATGCCGGCCGTGAGCATCAGTGGCTGGGTATTGACTGTCTGGGCAAGCGCTTCGGCCGGACCCTCCGCAACCAGTTGCCAGAGGTCGCGTCCCAGCACCTGTGAAGCTTCATCAAAGGTTGCACGAATCACCGGGCTGTCGCCATACGCGGCCATCATGCCGAGCGATTGGGAACCCTGACCGGGAAAGACAAACGCAAATTTCATTTAATTCCTTTGGAAGTCCTCAGAGCAGGCTAACGCCCGTCCAAGCGGGCGTTATGCCGGAACTAAAGACGAACGCAAATTTCATCATTACCTCAGAATTTCAGCAGGGCTGCGCCCCAGGTAAAACCGCCGCCCACGCCTTCAAGCAACACCGTATCGCCAGCGCCGATTTTTCCGGAGCGCACTGCTTCATCAAGGGCCAGCGGAATCGAGGCTGCAGAAGTATTGCCGTGACGGTCGACGGTCACTATGCATTTTTCGGCGGGCAAACGCAATTTCCTGGCCGTCGCTTGCATGATACGGATATTCGCCTGATGGGGTACCAGCCAATCCACCTGATCGGCCGTCATGCCGGCGGCACGCATCACCTCATCGGCCACCTCGGCCAACACCTTGACGGCAAACTTGAATACTGCCTGACCGTCCATGCGCAGGAATGGATCGCCAATCGGTTGGCCATCACAAACATGACCTGCGACGGCAAGAATATCCCGATAACGACCATCGGCATGCAGGGCCGTGGCGTAAATACCTGGCGTAGTGCTGGCTTCGAGCACAATCGCGCCCGCACCATCGCCAAACAGCACGCAGGTGCCGCGATCCCGCCAGTCGAGGATGCGTGAAAACACTTCGGCACCGACCACCAGCGCCCGCGTGTGCGAACCGGAACGAATGAACTTGTCAGCCACCGCCAAGGCGTAAATAAATCCGCTGCAAACAGCCTGCAAATCGAAGGCAGCCGCGCCATTGGTGATCCCCAGCTTGTCCTGCAACAACGCCGCGGTACTGGGAAAAATGAAATCGGGGGTCGACGTCGCCAGGACAATCAGGTCGATATCGTTTGGCGCACAACCGGCTGCCTCAAGCGCGCGCTGACTGGCTACCAGGGCCAGATCACTGGCGGCAGTCCCGGCCGGCGCAAAATGGCGCGCCCGGATGCCGGTGCGCTCGGCAATCCATTCGTCAGAAGAATCAAGGCCGCGCGCAGCGATCAAGGCATTGTTATCGACTGGAGCGCCGGGTAGACAACCACCCGTGCCGGTAATGCGAGAATGAATCATCGCTGGTTTTCCATCACAGAACGTTCAATCGCATAGCGTAGGTGCCGGTCCGATCTGCTGCAAGGCAGCCGCCATCCGCGCCGCGATTTTCTCAGGCAGGCGCTGACGCGCCGCCTCGGCAGCCTGCTCCAGCGCATGCCGAAAAGCGAAAGAATCGGCCGAGCCATGACTCTTGACCACCACGCCCCGCAAACCGAGCAGACTAGCTCCATTATAGCGACGCGGATCAAGTCGCCACTGGAAAGCCCTGAGCACTGGCAGGGCGGCCAACCCCGCCAGTTTTGTCAACAGATTGCGCGAAAACTCCTGCTTCAGAAAGGTGCGCGCCATGCGCGCCAATCCTTCCGAGGTCTTCAAGGCAACATTACCGACAAACCCGTCGCAGACGACCACCTTCGCAGTGCCCTTGTAAATGTCATCGCCCTCGACGTTGCCAATGAAATTCAGGCCACTTACTTTCAGCAGTTCGCTGGCACGCTTCACCACCTCGTTGCCCTTGATGTCCTCTGCGCCGATATTCAACAGTCCAACGCTAGGCCGCTCTTCATGCTCAAGCGCGGCGGCCAGCATGGCGCCCATGATGCCAAACTGCAACAGATGCTCGGGGGCGCAATCGACATTGGCGCCCAGATCGAGCATGTAGGTATGCCCGGTCATGGAAGGCAGGGTCGAGGCAATCGCCGGACGATCGATGCCAGGCAGGGTTTTCAGCACGAAACGCGAGATCGCCATCAGGGCGCCCGTGTTGCCGGCCGAGATCGCCGCGTCGGCCCGCCCATCCTTGACCAGATTGGCAACCACCCGCATCGACGAATCCTTCTTGCCACGCAAGGCGCTGGCGACCGACTCATCCATGCCAATTACCTCGCTGGCATGCTGTACCGACCAGCGACTTTTCAGCGCCGGTTCTGCTTGCGCCAACAAAGGAGCAATCACTTCCTCGCGACCAACCAGGATTGCCGAACAATCCCGATCCTGGCGCAGGAATTCAAGCACTGCCGGCACAATCACGGAAGGTCCGTGATCACCGCCCATGCAGTCAACTGCGAGCGTGATGATCATGCCTCCGCCGGGCCGTCACAAGGAAGCTCATTTGCCAACTGAGCACTCCAAATGAGGGACAGAAAGCCAGGTTTGCGAGCGAGGGGGGGCATTAATTCAGGCGGACGGCATGAAAACGGCCGGACGTTTGCACGCCCGGCCGCATTCTGGTGAGAAGGTTTACTCACCCTTGGTCTTGACGACTTTCTTGCCCCGATAAACACCGGAGGGGGAGATGTGGTGGCGCATATGAACTTCGCCAGTGGTCGGTTCGATGGCCAGGGGCGGGGTGCTCAGAAAATCGTGGGCACGATGCATGCCACGCTTGGAGGGGGATTTCTTGTTCTGCTGGACTGCCATGATGACTCCTTGCTTCAAATCGATTCAATGTTTCTTCAACTCAGCCAACGCCGCGAATGGCGATGGCTCGCTTTCTTCAATCCCTGCCTCCCTAGCAACCGGAAGCAGGCAATCCGCATGGCGCGGCACAATCGGCAACGCCAATAAAACCTCTTCTTCAACCAACGTCAGCACCGACAATTCCCGGCTGGCCGGAATGGTATCGCACTCATCCAACCATTCAGCCTCGAGCTCACCTTCAGGCCACGCATCGACATCACTCTCGCCTGGCAACGCCAACAACAACCTGCTGTCGATGGCACACTCGAAATCAACTTCGGCAAGACAACGCTGACAACACAAACCAAGCCGCCCACTTACCCGCAAATGCAAACCCGGCTTGCCTGCATCACCAGTTTCACGCAAGCCCACCAGATCACAATGAAGCCAACCTGCTGGTCGCACCAGCACATCGGCCAAGCGAGGGAGACTCGTCAAGGCGAGTTTGCCGGTGATGTGCCCCCCGTCCGCCGCAAATTTGAGGCTGTCGATGACTGTTCCGGCTAAATCCTGTTCTTCCCGGCTAGACATAAACGGCGAATGCTATCATGCGCCGACACCGCCAGTCAAAGGCTGTTTCCAACAAAAAGCCTGCAAAAACATCTGCCAACCCGATTTTACCGCCGCCATGCCACAACTCATTCTGGCCTCGACCTCGCCTTATCGCCGCGAACTGCTCAATCGCTTGCAGATTCCCTTTGAAGTCTGCTCTCCGGAAACCGACGAATCCCCCTTGCCTGACGAAATTCCGGCAAGCACTGCTGAACGGCTGGCGATTGCCAAGGCCCACGCCGTGCAGGATCGCTACCCCGCGGCATTGATCATCGGTTCGGACCAGGTTGCCTACTGTGGCACGCAGCGCTTCAGCAAGCCCGGATCGCGTGAAAAGGCGCGCGCCCAGTTGCGTGCCCTTTCCGGGCATATCGTCGTATTTCATACCGGCCTGTGCCTGCTCAACAACCAAAATGGTCGCAATCACGTCCGCGGCGTCGCCACCGAAGTACGCTTTCGCGAACTGGCTGACGCCGAAATCGAGCGCTATCTCGACAAGGAGGACGCCCTGAATTGTGCTGGCAGCGCACGCTCCGAGGGTCTGGGCGTCAGCTTGCTGGAATGGATGAAGAGCGACGACCCGACCGCCCTGGTCGGCCTGCCGCTGATCGCCCTGACAGAAATGCTGCGCGCCGAAGGCTTGTTCCTGCCCTGAGTCATTGCCAATGCCAGGTATGCTCTATCTGCTGCCGACACAACTCGGGGACGTCGCCTGGCCGAGAGTCCTGCCGGCGGGAAGCCAGGAAATCACCTGCAGGCTCCAGCATTTCATTGTCGAAAACGCAAAAACGGCACGCGCCGCACTGAAATGGCTGAACCACCCCACCCCGTTGCGCGAAATTGCCATCGAACAGTTGCCCGAGCAGTTGAGTCCGCCGGATATCGACCGGTTACTGAGTCCATTGCAAGCAGGCCATGATATCGGCTTGATGTCCGAGGCCGGCTGTCCGGGTGTTGCCGATCCTGGTGCCCTGATCGTTCGGCGGGCACACGAATTGGGGTACGGCGTCAAACCGCTGGTCGGCCCCTCGTCTCTGTTGCTAGCCTTGATGGCCTCGGGGCTGGATGGCCAACGCTTTGCCTTCCACGGCTACCTGCCGACGCGCGAACCCGAGCGCGGTAAACGAATTGTCGAACTGGAAAAAGAATCCCGCCACAAACGGCAGACGCAACTTTTCATCGAGACGCCCTATCGCAATGCCGTGTTGCTCGATGCCTTGTTGTCCGCTTGCCACCCTGAAACCCTGCTTTGCCTGGCGAGCGACCTGACCTTGCCAGACGAAGCTGTCGCTACCCGCAGCATCGGCGCCTGGCGCAAGATGCCACGCCCCGAGCTGAATCGGCGTCCGACCGTCTTTTTATTGCTCAGTGCAGGCTGAATCGCCCGAAGGCACTACCCAGACCGGCTGCCATTTCGGCACCGAAACGACGCGCAAACTTTTCGGCCAGATTGGGTTTCATGGTGTAGTCCCTGATTTCCTCGGCTTTGATGACATCGCGCGCAACCGATTCGACCGTACCAAAATCATCAGCCAAACCCAGTTCAATGCTCTTGACACCAGTCCACATCAGCCCGGAAAACATGTCGGGAGTTTCCTTCAAGCGCTGACCGCGTCCAGTGCGCACCACCTCGACAAATTGCTGGTGAATATCATTGAGCATGCCTTGGGCATGCGCCCTGTGGCGCTCGTTCTGCGGCGAGAACGGGTCGAGAAAGCCCTTGTTCTCTCCGGCAGTCATCAGGCGTCGCTCGATACCCAGTTTGTCCAGGCTGCCGGTAAAACCGAAACCATCCATCAGTACGCCGATTGAACCGATGATGCTGGCCTTGTTGACGAAGATCTTGTCAGCAGCCGAGGCCACGTAATACCCCCCCGAAGCGCAGACGTCCTCCACCACCACGTACAGCGGCTTGTCAACATGCTTGGCGCGCAGGCGGTGAATTTCGTCGGTAATGATGCCGGCCTGGGTAGGGCTGCCGCCAGGGCTGTTGATGCGCAGCACAACACCCGCCGTACCCTTATCGAGAAAGGCAGCCTGCAGCGCAGTGATGACATCGTCGGCATTGACATCGCCCCTCGCCTGAATGACGCCCTGCATCTCTACCAGTGCCGTATGTTTGGTGCTCTTGCCTTCGGGACTCATACCCCCCCAATCCACCAGCACCGCCAGCAGGATGGTCACATATGCGAAGCCCAACAGCTTGAAAAAGATACCCCAGCGACGGGCACGTCGTTGCTCGCTGACAGCCGCCAGTGCGACTTTTTCCAGAATCTTGTGTTCCCAGTTTGAACCTTCTGCCACGTCAATCGCCTTTGGTTACGGCACAACCTGGAGGTTGGCCTTGTCTGACAAATAAACATTACCGCCATGTTCAGTTACAAGCAGCGCTTCGAGGCCACGACCATCACAACGTCCGCTCAAGCAAGCACCCGTTTGCGGATCGTAAAGAGCCCCATGAGTAGCGCAGATCAAGTATAGCCTTGCCTGATCAAAGAACTCGCCAGCGTTCCAGTCCAATTCGGCGGGCACATGGCCACAGCGGTTGAGATAGGCAAACACCCTTCCCTTGAAGCGCACCGCAAACGCCGGTTCACGCCGCCCCTGCCATTCGACTTCGAAACGCGCACCATGGCCGCCATCGACCAGTTCGGCACTGGTACATATCAGGCGTGCGTTGCCAGCCATGTCGCCAGATCCTCGACGGAGTGGGCACAGTAGCGTGGGGCGGCCGCTTCCAGAATCTCGCGCGGATGTGCACCATAACTGACCGCCACGGCATCGACCCCGGCATTCCGTGCCATCAGGAGATCATGTGTCGTATCGCCAATCATCAATGTCGTTTCCGGCGCAACGGCAAATTCGGCCATCAACTCTTCAAGCATCTGCGGATGTGGCTTGGAATGACATTCGTCGGCGCAGCGTGTCGCATGAAAATGATTGCCAAGACCGCTGTACTCAAGCGCCCGGGACAGCCCCAGCCGCGACTTGCCGGTCGCCACGCCCAGCCAGCGACCACTTTCGGTCAGTTCGAGCAGCAGCGCATCAATACCGGCAAAGAGCACCAATTCATGGTCGCGCGACAGGAAATGATGGCGATAGCGATCGGCCAGATGCTCGTAGCGCCCCTCTTCCAGATCGGGCAGGGCATAGCGCAGTGCATCCGCCAACCCCAGACCGATGATGTGACGGGCGCGTTCATCCGATGGCGGCTCCAGTCCAAGATCACAAGCCGCTGCCTGGACACTTTGCGCGATCACGCCCGCCGAATCCATCAGCGTGCCATCCCAGTCGAACACAATCAGTTCATAACGCCGTGCTGCTTTCATCCCGCCTTACCTTTCCCGTTCTCCAGCTTCTCGATAAATTTCGTCAGTTCCAGCGGCAGAGGAGCGACTAGCGCCAATTCTTCCCCGCTGAGGGGATGGGGCAGCCGCATCGAAGCCGCATGAAGAAACATGCGTTTCATTCCAGCCTTTTGCAAGTCGCGATTCAGGGAAAAATCGCCATATTTGTCGTCTCCGACGATGGGAAACCCCAAATGGGCGAGATGGACGCGAATCTGATGGGTGCGACCGGTGCGCAATTGCACCTCCAGCAGGCTGAACTCACCCCAGGGCGTTTCCCAACGCTCCTGCAGGCGCATGATGGAATGGGCCTCCTTGCCATCGGTCGAAACCCGCACACGCCGCTCGCCCTCGGCAGTCAGATACTTGAGCAGCGGCAACTTCACATTGCGCAACTGATCGCGCCAGTGCCCGCTGACCAGGGCGAAATAGCGCTTGTCGATCCCTCCGTCACGAAACAGGTCGTGCAGGCGGGTCAGCGCCGCCCGCTTCTTGCCGATGATGAGCAAACCCGAAGTTTCCCGGTCGAGGCGGTGCGCAAGCTCAAGGAAACGCGCCGTCGGGCGCGCCTGCCGTAGTTGCTCGATCACCCCGAAACTCACCCCGCTACCGCCGTGCACCGCCACTCCGGACGGCTTATCGACAACAATCATGGCTTCGTCTTCGAAAACCACGCTGAATTCACGCCCCGGCACGGGTGTGTCGTCGGATTTCTCAGCCACCCGTACCGGAGGCACGCGCACCTGATCGCCCGCCACCAGACGTCGATCAGCGGCCGCCCGGCCTTTGTTCACGCGCACTTCACCACTTCTCAGGATGCGATAAACGTGACTTTTCGGCACGCCCTTGAGGCGCTTCAGCAAAAAATTATCGATACGCTGTCCGTCGCCATCCTCGCCAACCTCAAGAAACGTGGCCGAGTTCTCACTTAACTCTTTCATTCAACTCCTTCATTCGTAATATAATGCCCCAGCTTTGCCGTCTCCGGACGGCGTGCCCGGAAACACGAAGCGGTTCCGGGGCGTCATCCGGTGGTGTTGTCAGCGATGCGTGATTCAGATTCGTTCATCTTATTGAACCACACCGCTAGCATGGGACAGGCAAGACGATCCGCTGATCCGCCCGAAGGATAAATGAAGAACAGGGCAAGGGGCACCGGGCGTCCACCTGTCTTGCACTGCCCCAGAACATCGTTGGCACGGGGTAACAAACCACCTCGCAACGATACTACTTCGTCACAAGACATTTTTTACGCGCACCACAGGCTTTGATTCACGATACCGCAGCTGCAACAGAACGCAGGGCGGGGTCGCCATCAGATAAATCGACAAATTCAATAACCCATTTGCCCAGTCCATCATTTACCAATGTCACAACCGATGAGCCTGATTTTGCAAAAATGAGAAACGCCGCAATTATCTAGCGGCGTGATATTTGTCGTGCCTTCCTGCCTGCGCGTGGGAGCACACATGAAACGCATGCTGTTCAATGCGACGCAGGCCGAGGAGCTCCGCGTCGCGATCGTCGATGGTCAAAAACTCATTGACCTCGATATCGAGTCGGCCAACAAGGAACAACGCAAGAGCAACATCTACAAGGCAGTCATCACCCGCCTCGAGCCCAGCCTCGAAGCCGCCTTTGTCGATTATGGCGCCGAGCGCCACGGCTTTCTGCCGTTCAAGGAAGTATCGCGCAGCTTTTTCCTGCCCGGGGTCGAAGCCGGCCGCGCACGAATTCAGGACGCCCTCAAGGTCGGCCAGGAAATCATCGTCCAGGTCGAAAAGGACGAGCGCGGCAACAAGGGCGCGGCGCTTACCACCTACGTTTCCCTCGCCGGCCGCTATCTGGTGCTGATGCCCAACAATCCGCGTGGCGGTGGCGTCTCGCGCCGCATCGAGGGTGAAGACCGCCAGGAATTGCGCGAAGTGATGGACCAACTCGATGTCCCCGCTGGCATGAGCCTGATCGCCCGCACCGCGGGCATCGGGCGCAGCGCGGAAGAATTGCAATGGGACCTCAACTACCTGCTGCAATTGTGGGGGGCCATCGACGGCGCGGCCAAATCCCAGAATGGTGCATTCCTCATCTATCAGGAATCCAGTCTGGTCATTCGCGCCATCCGCGACTACTTCCATCCCGAGATCGGCGAGATTCTCATCGACACGGACGACATCTACGAGCAGGCGCAGCAGTTCATGAGTCATGTCATGCCCGGCAACGTCGCCCGCGTCAAGCGCTACAGCGACGACGTACCGCTGTTTTCGCGCTTTCAGATCGAGCACCAGATCGAGTCAGCCTATTCGCGGCAGGTTACCCTGCCCTCCGGCGGCGCGATTGTCATCGACCATACCGAAGCCCTGGTCTCGGTCGACGTCAACTCCGGTCGCTCCACCAAAGGCGCCGACATTGAAGAAACCGCCCTGCGCACCAACCTCGAAGCCGCCGAAGAAATCGCCCGGCAGTTGCGCTTGCGTGACCTCGGCGGTCTGATCGTCATCGACTTCATCGACATGGAGTCGGCCAAGAGCCAGCGCGATGTCGAAAACCGGCTGAAGGATGCCCTGCATTTCGACCGCGCCCGCGTCCAGACCAGCAAGATCTCGCGCTTCGGCCTGCTCGAACTGTCACGTCAACGCCTGCGCCCGGCGCTCGCGGAAACCAGCTATATCACTTGTCCACGGTGCACCGGCACCGGGCATATCCGCAGTATTGAATCGGCCGCCTTGCACATCCTGCGCATCCTCGAAGAGGAAGCGATGAAGGAGAACACCGGCGCCTTGCATGTCCAGGTGCCCATCGAAGTCGGCACCTTCCTGCTC
>JAUXOM010000091.1 GCA_030682175.1 Rhodocyclaceae bacterium | reverse complement strand
CGTAGCTCGCGAACAACCGTCACCCCCTTCTTCGAGAAGGGGGCCGGGGGGATGAGGGCCACCAGCTCTCCGCCGGGCCGCCCCAAGGAGGAGCAGCCAACACATGGAGCGGGCGTAGCCCGCGAACAACCGTCACCCCCGTCTTCGAGAAGGGGGCCGGGGGGATGAGGGCCACCAGTTCTCCGCCGGGCCGCCCCAAGGAGGAGCAGCCAAGACATGGAGCGGGCGTAGCCCGCGAACAACCGTCACCCCCTTCTTCGAGAAGGGGGCCGGGGGATGCGGCCCCTAGGTGCACTAAAAACCTCGGTTCGCACCACGGAGAGCACGGAGGACACGGAGCAACGGCGCAAGCACGCAAAATTCAGGCGCACCCAACGAGCGACAGGCTCTTATTTCGTAACGCCTTGCTTTTTCTCCGTGATCACCGTGTCCTCCGTGGCGAACTGCTTTTTCTAGCCGCGCAGATTTTTCAGCATCGTCCGCACGCCGTCATAATCGCTGTCCTGAATGCGGGCGAAGCCGGTGACATGGCCGCCCATGGCACCGAGGATTGCGGGATTCTTGAGCCCGACCAGCGCCAGGATGATCTGTTCGCGTTGCGCGGACGAGAGTTTAGGTGAGGCGCACAGGGGGAATTGCGGAATCTGCGGCGAGGTGGCGATGATCTTGAGGCCCTGGCTGCTGTACTTCTCGGCGACCGCCAGCATCAAGCCACCGGCATCATAATCCTTGGCCAGCACCGTTTTGGCGACGTTGTCGTGGCTACCGACGAAGCCGTGGCGGCTGAGTTCCCTGAGGCCAATGCCGGCTTCCTTGAGCATGGATTGCGGCATGGCTTTGCTGCCAGTGGACTTGGCGTCTCCGAAGGCGAAGCGCTTGCCGCGCAGGTCGGCAAGCCCGCTGATGCCTGAGTCGGCGCGAACCACGATCGCGCTCCGGTAATACGGCTCGCCCTTGGCGAGGGGCACTACCAAAGGTTCGATGCTGTAGCGGGCGCGCGCGTCCACGTAGGTACTCGGCGTCTGGTAGGAAAGCAAAGCGCGCCCGGTACCCAGGTCCTCAATCGCCTGGTCGTAATTCTCCCCCAGCCGGATGAACAGCGGAAGACCAAGTTGCTGGCCAAGATATTCACACAACGGCCCGAACGCTTGATTCATGGCCAGCGCATCTTCGGCAGGCACCAGCCCGAAAAAGCTGATATCGAAGCTACCCAGCCGTTTTTCCAGTTCGCGCGACACCTGGCCGAGTCCCGCGGAGCTCTGCCGGGAACGCACCGTGCGCGCCTGGGTCTCGTTGGCAAGTTGTGCTATGCGCTCGACATTGATGGTCATTTCGGCGACGCTCGCCGACTGCTGCTCGGTGGCGGCGGCGATCCGTTCGATCATGCCGTTGACCTCGTCGATGCTGGTGGCCACGATATCGAGCGATGACTTGGTGGTTTCGGTCTGGGTGACGCTCGCCTGGATCAATGCGTTCCCCGCCGTCATGGCACCCGCAACCTCGCTGGTCAGTGCCTTGTTGCGGGCGATGGTGGCGGTGATTTCGCTGGTCGATTTTTTGGTGATTTCGGCAAGCTTGCGGACCTCGTCGGCGACCACCGCGAAACCGCGACCGTGTTCGCCGGCGCGCGCCGCCTCGATGGCGGCGTTGAGCGCCAGGAGGTTGGTCTGCTCGGCGATGCCATTGATGACCTGGACGATCTTGCTGATCTCGTCAGAAGCCTGACGCAGTTCGTCCATCGCATGTGTGGCATTCTCAAAAACAGTGGAGAGATGATTGACCGACTTCACCACCGAGTCCATGTTCTGCATGCTGTCGGCGGTGGCCTGGGCGATGTGGGTTGAATTGGCAAAGGTGCTTGAGGCGCTTTGTGCGATGTCGCTGATCGTGCTGTTGACCTGCTCCATTGCCGTGGCCAGGTCACTACTTTCCTTGGCCTGGTGTTCGGCATGATTGCGGACCTCTTCGGCGGACTCGATCAACGAGTGACTCACCAGCAACACCTGGTTGGCGCGATTCGAGGCCTCACCGACCAGTAAGGTGACGCTTGTGCCGTAACGGTTGATGGCCTGCACCAGTGGTTTCAGTGTCTTGCCACAATCGGTTTCCGGCAGGTTGATGTCATGATCGATCGCGGCTTCGACGGCTGACGCCAGTTTTCTGGAAACCTGCCGTGCGTGCCGCAATCTGTTGCCGAGCAGCGTCAACACGGCCACGGCCAGACCGGCAAATAGTGCAGCTGCCGGTAACGGCAGCATGAGCGTTACCGCTGCTGCCAATGCGCCGAGCAGTCCGGCAAACACCAAGGTTCCGAAGCCTCCAACCAGCTTACTTGACATCGCACGCCCCTTTTTTAATAGAAGGCCCGCCCGCTTCTTGGCCCACCGTCCCCAACCGCTGGGCCCGACCGACTAAGCCGACAAAATAATGTCTCTTTCAGCCCCCCTCACCTGCGCAAGCTTTCTGAAAGTAGCCGCATTGTGATCCATTACTTTCTGATAAGCAAAGCCTGGCGAGCTTCTTGTACCGCCAACACAGGGTAACGGATGGAAACCAGCTGTTCCAGAGGGCAAGCTGCCGGCAAGCAATGCGAAACATGCCTTCCCTGCGATGTGCAGTCACGGTAAACCGTTCGCGGGTCACCTCAGCCGGACGTTTATCCATGACTTTCATGGCAGCAGACACTGCCCCTGATGATGAAACCTGTCATTCCCGCGCGACATCCCCGCAGGCTTTTATCGGGGACGGGAATCCATACTGTGGCGGTCAGACTGATGGACTATGGTTTCCCGCCTGCGCGGGAATGACGGTGGTTGAATTGTGTTTCACGAAAATGTTCCACGCTTCACGCTAAAACCCCGGTTCGCACCACGGAGGGCACGGAGAAAAAGCGCAGGCACACAAAATTCAGGCGCACCCAACGGGCGACATTCCCTTATTTCGTAACGCCTGGTTGTTCTCCGTGATCACCGTGTCCTCCGTGGTGAACTGCTTTTTCCTGGTTTATTCAGCCCACAGGCGATCGATGTCCTTGATTCCCCATTGCGCCGCATCCTCGCGACTGACGATTTTCTCTTTGGTGCCTGGACGGGAAAGATCGATGAGTTCAGGCGCCAGAAAGGTCTGCGACTTGGCTGAGTAAAATGCCTTGACCGTCGGCGCGAGTAGCGAAGCGGGGGATTGCTCCACCACCACCGCCAGGCGGTCGGAGGACAGGCGGACCAGCGAACCGGTCGGATAGATGCCGATGCTCTTGACGAAGGCCTGGAAGACGCGCTCATTGAAGTGACCCTTTGACCACTCGGCCATCTTGCGGATGGATTCGGCCGGATCCCAGCCCGCCTTGTAGGGTCGATTCGAGGTAATCGCGTCATAGACGTCGCAGACTGCGCCCATCTTGGCGTGGAGGCTGATTTCCGCTTCCTTGAGACCCTTCGGATAGCCGCTGCCGTCGACCTTTTCGTGATGATGCAGGCAGACGTCGAGCACGATTTCGCCCGCCGTGCTGCCCTCAAGCAACATCCGGTGACCTTCGACGGGGTGACTCTTGATGATGCGGAACTCATCGTCGGTGAGTTTGCCCGGTTTGTTGAGTACCTCCATCGGCATCACCGCCTTGCCGAGATCGTGCAGCAGACCGGCCATGGCGGCGGAGCGCGTGTCCGCTTCGTCAAGTTCGAGCTGGCGCGACAGTGCCACCATCAGGGCGCAGACGGCCACCGAGTGCATGTAGGTGTAATCGTCTGCCGTTTTCAGGCGCGCCAGACTGATGAGGGCGCCGGGGTTGCGCATCACCGAGCTGGAAATTTCATCGACCAGTTCATTCACCGCCGCCGCATCGACAGCCTTGCCCATGCGCACTTCATTGAACATGGAAACCACGGCATCCTTCGACTTGGCACAGATCTTGGCGGCCCGCTGGACTTCTTCGGCAATCGGGACGCGTGGCACCTCCTTGCGGGAGGTGGGCTGAACTTTAGGTGATTGAGCTGCAGAGGGTTGCGGCGGAGGTTCCTCGATCTGTTGCAGCGCCGTGTCGATCTGGGCTTCGGCCTCCTGCTTGCCGGGCCCGGCGACATCAATACCCTTTTGCGCGTCGATCCAGATTTCCTTGACGCCACAGGCCCTGATCTGGCGCAGATCTTCGGGGTCCTTGAGGATGAACTTGGTGCGCCAGAACGGATGGTCCATCCACGAGCCGCAAAACTCGTGGATGTGCATGCCCAGCTTGAGCTGTCCGACGGCGATCTTTTTCAGCATGTTAGACTTGCCGGCCCGTTTAAGTTGTTTGCGACATGGACTTTCACCCGCTGTTTCAGGCACTGATTCTCGGCATCGTCGAGGGCTTGACCGAATTCTTGCCGATTTCCAGTACGGGACACCTGATCCTTGCCGGAGACCTGCTGGATTTTAACGACGAACGCGGCAAGCTGTTCGAAATAGTCATCCAGTCCGGGGCAATTCTCGCCATTGTCTGGGAATACCGGCAGCGGTTTGCCGACGTACTGCGCGGACTGCCGCATGACCCCGTCTCCCGTCGTTTCGTCACCAATCTCGCCATCGCCTTCATGCCGCTCGCCGTGCTGGGACTTTTGTTCGGCAAGGCCATCAAGGCGCACCTGTTCCAGCCGGTGCCGGTAGCCATCGCCTTCATCGTCGGCGCCTTCATCATCCTGTGGGCGGAACGGCGCACCCACACCATCACCATCCACTCGGTTGACGAGATCGGTCCCAAGGACGCCCTCAAGCTTGGGCTGGCTCAGGCGGTTGCGCTGATTCCCGGCGCTTCGCGCTCGGGTTCGACCATTATCGGCGGCCTGTTCTTTGGCCTTTCCCGCAAGGCGGCGACGGAATTTTCATTTTTTCTCGCCGTACCGACCCTTGCCGCCGCAACCGTTTATCAACTCTGGCAAGGACGCGACCTGCTGACTTGGGACGACCTGGGTCTCTGGGTGGTCGGTTTCGTGTCCGCCTTCGCCTCCGCCTTCCTCTGCGTGCGCTGGCTGTTGCGCTACATCTCGACCCACGACTTCACGATCTTCGCCTGGTATCGCATCGCCTTCGGCATCATCGTGCTCTTGACTTGGCAATTCGGGCTGGTCGATTGGACCCATCCTTGATTCTCTATCTGCACGGTTTCACCAGCGGGCCGCAGTCAAAGAAGGTGCAGGCGCTCGCCGCGCGCATGGCCGAACGCGGCCTGGGCAACCGGCTGATCGCCCCCCAACTGCCTGCATCGCCCGCTGCCGCCATCGCGCTGGCCGACGGCATCATTCAAAAAGTCGGCGCTGGCGAATTGTTGGGCGTCCCGCCCGCGCAAAAAGTCGGCGCTGGCGGAACGGCGCTAACACTGGCAGGCTCCTCCCTCGGCGGTTACTACGCGACCCATCTCGCTGAAAAACACCACCTCAAGGCCGTGCTGGTCAATCCCGCCGTGGTTGCAGCGCTCGAACTGGAACGCTACCTGGGCCCGCAGACCTGGCTGTACAGCGGTGAGCCCTTCGACTTCACGCGCCAGCACATCGACGAACTGGCTGCCCTCGAAGTGCCGGTGCTGGCCGCCCCGACGCGTTACTGGCTGCTCGCCGAACAAGGCGATGAAACGCTCGATTACCGGCAAGCCGTGGCCCGTTATGCCGGTGCCCGCCAGACCATTCTGCCGGGCGGCGACCACAGCTTCACGCGCTGGGAAGACTATCTCGACGAGGTGCTGGCTTTCGCCGGACTAACTTTCATGATGCGTGGGCTACGCCCCCGATCATGAAAGACGCCCGCCCCCCTTCTCCCCCCTCTCGGGGGGTTCGATACGGCTCGCTACGCTCGGTTATTACGGGGCGCGGTGATTGGGGGGTTGCGCGGATTGCGGCTGGCGCCGCGTGCCGCGTTTGCTTGGCAGCTCTCTCCCTCAATCCCTCTCCCGCAAGCGGGAGAGGGAAGCTATCTGCCTCCTCTCTCCCTCTGGGAGAGAGGTCGGGAGAGAGGGATTGGCCCGGCGCAAACGCTGCGGTGTCTTCCGCGCAAAAGTGAAGCCCAACAGCGAACGCGAAGGCATCGCCGCCGCCCTGGCCGCCTATACGCTGTGGGGGCTGGTGCCGGTGTTTTTCAAGCAACTGGCCACCGTGCCGGCCCTGGAGATCATCGCCCACCGCGTGCTCTGGTCGCTGTTGCTGCTCGGCGGAGTGCTGGCCGTGCGTGGCCGCCTCGGCGCGGCGTGGATGGCGGCGCAAAATCCGCGCATCCTGGCGCGCGTGGCCCTCGCCTCGACGCTGATCGTCATCAACTGGCTGACCTTCGTCTGGGCGGTCAATGTCAATCGCGTTCTCGAAACCAGCCTCGGCTACTTCATCACGCCGCTCGTCAGCGTCGTGCTGGCGGTGCTTGTTCTTGGCGAGCGTTTGCGCACGCGCCAGTGGCTGGCGGTCGCGCTCGCCGCTTGCGGTGTTGCGCTCGAAGGCTGGCGGATCGGCGGCCTGCCGTGGGTGTCGCTGGTACTCGCCGGCTCCTTCGGTCTGTATGGCCTGCTGCGCAAGCAGTTGCCACTCGACGCGGCGGGCGGCCTGCTGCTCGAAACCGCCTGCGCGGCGCCGGTCGCCGGGCTGTATCTCATCTGGTTGGGCGCCGCCGGACAATTTGGCAGCGCCGTCACGATCGACCTGTTGCTGATTGCCTCCGGTGCAGTGACGGCCGTTCCCCTGCTGTTGTTTGCCGTGGGCGCGCGGCGCCTGCCGCTGGTGACGCTCGGTTTCCTCCAATACGTTGCGCCCTCGCTGACTTTCCTGCTGGCAATCTTTTATTACGGCGAGCCGATGGATGTTTCCCGCCTGCTGGCCTTTGCCGCCATCTGGGCCGGGTTGGCGCTCTACAGCACCGACCTGCTGCTGTACCGACGCAGATGAGCTTCGACCCCCGCCAGATGAAGCGTATCGAGCGCGACGGTTATAACCTGATCGGCGCGCGCTATGCCGCCGGCGCAGAGGCGCGAGCCGCGTTGACCGATGCCTTGATCAATACAGCGCGCCTGCAACCCGGCCAGCATGTCCTCGACCTCGCTGCGGGTCCCGGATTGCTGGCCAGTACCGCCAGCGCGAAAGTCGGCGTGACCGAAGGAAATCCCCGTGGGACTGGCGGTACGGCGATCGCCACCGATATCGCCGAAGCGCAGCTGGCCTGCTGCCCCGGCCTGTTGCGTGTTGCCGCCGATGGCGAATATTTGCCATTTGTGAGCAATCACTTCGATCGTGTGCTTTGCGGCCTGGGCCTGATGGTGTTTCCGGATGCGGCGCGGGCATTGGCCGAAGCGCGGCGCGTCATGGTGCCGGGCGGCATCCTGGCACTTTCGGTCTGGGGTGAGGCGGCGCACACGCCGTTGTTGTCGTGTGCGCTCGATTGCATGAAACGCCTGCTGCCGGCCCCGAAAGTGGCCCGGCCTTCGGTGTTCCGTTTCGGCACGCCCGAGGCGCTCGGCACGCCGCTTGCCGA
This sequence comes from Rhodocyclaceae bacterium, assembly GCA_030682175.1. Lineage (GTDB taxonomy): Bacteria > Pseudomonadota > Gammaproteobacteria > Burkholderiales > Rhodocyclaceae > Sulfuricystis. The sequence goes on along the minus strand of JAUXOM010000091.1, from coordinate 21,993 downwards.
AGCCGGTTTCGGTGCGATTGCCATCCAGACCATCATGATCGACAGCCACTTCACCGATGCCGCCAGCTACTGGCAGGCCTTTCTCGACCTTGCCGGCGGTGCGGCAGGCAGTCTGGCGCGCCTGCCCGAGAGCATGCAGCAGCGCCTGGTCAGCGAAGTCACCCGGGAGTTGTCCAGCTTTGCTGGCGAAGCTGGCTATGCGATGCGGAGCAGCGTGCTGGTCGCCACGGCGACCAAAAAGTAAAAAGCCCGCTGCACTTGTGCAGCGGGCTTCACTATCACGCAGGCGGAACGATTAACGGCCGCCGGAAAGCTTAATGTCGAAAACGTAGATCACGCCCACGGCGTAAGCCTTGTTGGACGGCGCATTGTTGTTGTCGAGGTAACCATAATCAGCGTAGGCGTAGGTGTTCTTGAAAATCTCGCGATTGATGAAGAGCTCGGTCGCGGCGGCATGGGTGTCGCTGTTCTTGCCGTAGTGCATGCCGACGTTGAAGCCCGCCACCGGGGCGACGAAGCCCAGGCCGGTGCCCTTGGCGTTTGTACCGCCATCCGCATAGCTGGCCATGACCTTGACGACGCCGAAGTCGTAGCTGCCCGACACGCCCGCGAAGTTCTCGCCGCCATCCGTGCGCTTGGTCTCACCCACCACACTCGCCGAGAACTTGCCGGCGGCGTAGGTCAGGCCCGCCGAGCTGGCTGCCTTGGTGTCCGGAGAGCCGTCTACCAAACCATCTTCCTTGCCGGCGAAGCCGACATGCGCCGTAACGCCGTTCATGCTCGGGGAAATATATTGCAGGGACTGTGTCTGGCGACCTCTGCCCCAGGCGGCGACACCGGAATTGCCCAGTGCCGAGGCGGCGTTGGACTGGCCGTTGAAATCATAGGCGCCCATCATCTGGAAGGGCACCGAATCCTGGCGGCCGAAGCGCACTTCGCCAAAGCTGCCAGACAGGCCGGCCCAGGCTTGACGGCGGAAGAAGGTTTTGTTTTCCTTGCCGATGCGCAGGTCGTCATCGATACCGCCGGTCTCGAGCTTGAAGTTGGCCTTCAGTCCGCTGCCGATGTCCATGCCGCCCTTGAGGCCAATACGGGACGTGGAATTGCCAAAGCTGCCGCCACCGCTGCCGGTATCGCCCTCGCCACCGGAGTGAAGGCGGGCACCCTTGTTGTCGAAGTTTTCGTTCTTGCCATAGCTGATATCGACCAGGCCATACACGGCGAGTTCGGCATGGGCGGTGCCCATGGCACCGAGGAGGATGGCGAGGGGAAGCAGTTTCTTCATCATTTTCTTTACCTTGTAATTTTTTGGGTCTAGCGTTGTTGCGCTGATACCTTGTGGGGTTGTGAGGCTAAAGTGATATTTCACGGAACGATTATATTTCCCTGTGGCCGCTCTGAGCTTTGCCGAGGGTATGCTGCAACCTCCAGCGACTCCGCTTGTCTCTATTTCCCGACAGGGGAATCAGGCGTGAAGATCACGCCCCCGTTATAATCCGCCCCCCTCCGCTGCACCCCTGGCCTTTTTCCATGAATATCCTCTTCGAAGAGGATGGCGCCTTCAAGACCGGCACCATCGTCGCCGACAACGACGCTTCGCTGCAGGTCGACACGGCCGCTGGCCGCCGCATCAAGTTGAAGGCGGCCAACGTGCTGCTGCGCTTCGCCGCGCCCGCGCCCGCCGAACTGCTGACGCAAGCCGAAGCGCAGGCGGAGGCGATCGAGACCGAATTTCTGTGGGAGGTCTGCCCGGATGCCGAGTTCGGCTTCGAGGATCTGGCGCGCGACTATGTCGGCCATGCCCCGTCAGCCGTCGAGGCCGCCGCCGTGTTGCTGCGGCTCTTTGCCGCGCCAATCTATTTTCACCGCAAGGGCAAGGGGCGCTTCCGGAAAGCGCCGCCGGAAATATTGCAGGCCGCGCTTGCCGGGCAGGAGAAAAAGCGCCAGCAGGCGCTCGCCATCGGGCGCATGGCCGACGAGCTCAAGGCTGGACAATTGCCGGCGGAGTTTGCGCCGCTGCTCAACCAGTTGCTTTACAAGCCGGATCGCAACCGGCCCGAGACCAAGGCGCTGGAAGCCGCCTGCGCCGATCTGGGGGAAAGCCCGGAACGTCTGCTGCAACATTGCGGTGCATTGCCCGACAGTCACGCCTATCATCTCGGCCGGTTCCTGTTCGAGCATTTTCCCGAGGGCCATGATGGTGCGGGGGGCACGAATTTCCCGGCCTATGCGGCGGCAGTCGATCCGCCAGATCTGCCGCTGGCGGAGGTGCGGGCATTTTCCATCGACGACGCGCACACCACCGAGATCGACGACGCCTTCTCGCTCGCCGTAAAGCCGGACGGCAGCTTGCGCGTCGGCATCCACATTGCCGCGCCGAGCCTCGGTTTCGGACCGGATTCCGATCTCGGCCGCATTGCCCGCAGCCGCTTGTCGACGGTGTATATGCCCGGCCGCAAGATCACCATGCTGCCGGAAGATGTCATCGAGAGCCATACGCTGGATGCCGGGCACAACGTGCCGGCGCTGTCGCTCTATCTCGATGTCGCGCCCGATTTGCGCGTGCTCGGCCATGAGACGCGGATCGAATGCGTGCCGGTGGTCGCCAACCTGCGCCACCATGACATCGAGCCGGTGTTCAACGCCGCAACACTGGCCAATGGTTTCGTGGGCCTGCCGGATTTTCCCTTCCGCGACGAACTCAAGCGCCTGTGGGAACTCGCCACCGTGCTTGAGGCGGGGCGCGGTGCAAGCAGCACCCAGAACCGCAAGGACTACAGCTTTGTCGTCGATTGGGGCACCGAGACAGCCCAGGGCCATGGCCGGGTCGGCATTGACGAGCGCCCGCGCGGCAGCCCGCTCGATACACTGGTCGCCGAACTGATGATTGTTGCCAATGCCACCTGGGGTGCCATGCTGCGTGATGCCCGCATCCCCGCGCTGTATCGCGCCCAGACAGCGGGCAAGGCGCGCATGACCACGGTGGCCACCCCGCACGAAGGTCTGGGCGTCGACTGCTACGCGTGGACGACCTCGCCGCTGCGCCGTTTTGCCGATCTGGCCAACCAGTGGCAGCTTATCTCGCACCTGCGCGGCGAACCACCAGCCTATCCGCCGAAATCGGCCGATCTCATGGCGGCGCTGCGCGATTTCGAGCTGACCTACGCGAGCTATGCCGAATTCCAGCGCCAGATGGAACGCTACTGGTGCCTGCGCTGGCTGCTGCAGGAGAGCGTCGCCACGGTCGACGCGCAAGTATTGAAGGAAAACATCGTGCGCCTCGACAATCTGCCGCTGGTGCTGAAAGCCAGCGGCATGCCGACGCTCGAACGCGGTGTGCGGGTGCGGCTGGCGGTTTCCGAGATCGACCTGCTGGCGGCCGAGGCCAAGGCGACATTCCTTGAATTGATTGAATTGCCGGGTCCGGATGGCGTTGATGACGGCTTAACCGACAACGGAGCGGCTGCCGACGGGGAGTAAAATTCCCCAATGTCTGCCTTCCCCCGATGGCCCGCCGCGCTGGCGGCGATGGATCCACCGCAGCGTCGTCTGACGCTGGCGTTGGGCGTGTCGTTGTTTCTGCACGCGATCCTGCTGTCGATTCACTTCAAGCTGCCGGAGGCGCTCGATCGCGCACGCGAACAGGCGCTCGATGTCATCCTCGTCAATGCCAAGCATGCCGCCAAGCCAACCCAGGCGCAGGCCAAGGCGCAAGCCAACCTCGATGGCGGTGGCAACACCGATGATCCGCGCCGCGCCAGGACGCCCCTGCCGCCCACCAAGCAGCAACAAACCGGCGATGACCTGGCCAGCGCCCAGGCGCGGGTCGTGCAGATGGAGGCCCAGCAGCGCGAACTGCTCACCCAGACTCAATCCGCGCGCACCGCCAAGCTCGATGCCGATCGCCTGCCCCCGAACCCGCAGCCGGAGCAGGAAATCTCCGGCCGCGACCTCGCCACCCGGGCGCTGGCACTGGCCCGGCTGGAGGCGGAAATCGCCCGCAATATCGAGGAGTACAACCAGCGGCCGAAGCGGCGTTTTCTTGGCGCGCGCGTCACGGAATACCGTTTCGCCCAGTATGTCGAGGACTGGCGCCAGAAGGTCGAGCGCGTCGGCAACCTCAACTATCCCGACTCGGCCAGGGGCAAGCTTTACGGCAGTCTGGTGCTGACCGTGGCAATCAAGAAGGACGGCGAGCTGGAACGCGTCGAAGTGAACCGCTCTTCGGGCCACCAGGTGCTGGACGAGGCGGCGCGGCGCATCGTGCGCCTCGCGGCACCCTATGCCGTCTTCCCCGAAGCCGTGCGCCGCGACACCGATATCATCGAAATCACCCGCACCTGGTCATTCACCGGCGCCGACCAGTTGCGCTCCGAATAACTTGACGTTTCTACCCAAGGGACAATCCCCATGACCCAATCCGACGACGACATCAGCATGGCCCTGTTCTGCGATTTCGAGAACATTGCGCTCGGTGTGCGTGACGCCCAGTATGAAAAATTCGACATCAAGCCGGTGCTCGAACGCCTGCTGCTCAAGGGCAGCATCGTCGTCAAGAAGGCCTATTGCGACTGGGATCGCTACAAGGCGTTCAAGGCCCCGATGCACGAGGCCAACTTCGAGTTGATCGAAATTCCGCATGTGCGCCAGTCGGGCAAGAACTCCGCCGACATCCGCATGGTGGTCGATGCGCTCGATCTCTGTTATACCAAGGCACACGTCAATACCTTCGTCATCATCAGCGGCGACTCGGATTTTTCGCCGCTGGTTTCCAAACTGCGCGAGAACAACAAGCGCGTGATCGGGGTGGGCGTCAAACAATCGACCTCCGACCTGCTGATCGCCAACTGCGACGAATTCATCTTTGTCGACGATCTGGTGCGCCGCCGCCAACGCGACACGGCCGACAAGCAAAGCCGTCGCCCCGCGGTTACCGTAGATCCGCAGAAACAGGAGGAGCGTCGCGGCAAGGGGCTCGAAATGGCCGCCACCACGCTCGAAGCCCTGCTGGAAGACCGCGACGACGATGAGCGCGTCTGGGCCTCGGTGCTCAAGGAGGCGATCAAGCGCCGCAACCCCGGCTTCAACGAAGCCTATTTCGGCTACAAGAGTTTTGGCGCCATGCTTGAAGACGCCGACAAACACGGCCTGCTCGAATTGGGGCGCGAGAGCAACAGCGCCTATGTGAAGCGGCGGCAGGCGGGGAGTGGGTCAGTGGGCAGCGAAGCGGAAACCATCAGCGCCGTCGCCGGCAACACGGCGAGAGCGGCTGGCGCCGTACCCGCTGCGGGGCATTTCATCCCGCCAGCGCCGACTTTTGCCGAAACGACCGAGCCTGCCGAACCGGTAGAGCCCGCCGCCAGCGCCGCAGCCGCTCCGACGGAGGTAAACCGGCGGCGGCGCAGTCGGGGGCGCAAGCCGCAAGCCGAAAGCATTCAGGCGCTTGACGGCAATGTTCCTGCGCCGACAGTTACCCCCGCTGCGGAGCCGCCGGCAACGCCACCTGCTGCTCCACCGCCGACGGATGCCACGCAAGCCAAATCCGTAAAGTCCCCACGCGCAAGGCAGCCGCGCGCCCAGACACCCCGCAAGCCGCGCGCCAGCAAACCAAAAAAGCCGCCCAGCGGTGAGGCCTAAGATCATGACAGACCGCTACGCGGTGTTTGGCAATCCCGTTTCGCACAGCCAGTCGCCGCGCATCCATGCCCTGTTCGCCGCCCAGACCCGGCAGGACATCAGCTACGAAGCCTTGCTGGCCCCCCTTGACGGGTTTGCCGCGGCTGTCGAAACCTTTGCCGGCAGCGGCGGCAAAGGCGCCAATGTCACCGTGCCATTCAAGGAAGAGGCTTTTCGGCTGGCAACGCGCCTCACGCCGCGCGCCCAGGCGGCTGGTGCGGTGAATACATTGAGTTTTGCCGAGGGCGCGATCAGCGCTGACAATACCGATGGTGCCGGTCTGGTGCGCGACCTCAAGGCCAATCTGGGTTGTGACATTCACGGCAAGCGCATCCTGCTGCTGGGCGCGGGCGGCGCGGCGCGCGGCGTGATCCTGCCCTTGTCGCAGGAAAAGCCGGCCGCGCTGACCATTGCCAATCGCACCGAGGAAAAAGCCTTTCGTCTGGCGCTCGAATTTGCCGGCAGGACCGACGTTCTACCCGAGGCCTGCAACTTTGCCCAGCTCGCCGGCCGGGAATTCGACCTGGTCATCAATGCCACCTCGACCGGCCTGTCGGCTACCGAGCTGCCGCTGCCGCCGCATTTGTTCGCCCCCCGCGGGCTGGCCTACGAAATGGTCTATGGCCAGCAAACGCCCTTCATGCAGCAGGCCCGCGCAGCGGGTTGCCGGGTTGCCGATGGTCTGGGCATGCTGGTCGAGCAGGCTGCGGAAGCCTTTTTCGTCTGGCGCGGCGTGCGTCCGGCCACCGGGCCGGTGCTGGTAGCCCTGAAAGGATGAAGCCGGCTCCCCGCTGGCTGCTGAAAACTTTCGCGGCCGCTGCGTTATTACTTCTGCTCTGGCAGGGTTGGTATGTCGGCTGGGTGGTCTGGTGGCGTTATGTCGATCCCGGCCAGACCAGTTTCATGGTGATGCGCCTCGATGCGCTGCGCGAGAAGAATCCCAAGGCCAAGCTCCAACAGCGCTGGGTGCCCTACGAAAGAATCTCGGTGCAATTGAAGCGCGCCGTGGTGGCGGCGGAAGACGACAAATTCATCGACCACGAAGGCTTTGACTGGGAAGGCATCCAGAAGGCCCTCGAAAAAAACCAGAGAAAGGGCAAGGTGGTGGCCGGCGGTTCGACCATCAGTCAACAGCTTGCCAAGAACCTGTTCCTGTCCTCGGACAAAACGCCCTGGCGCAAGGCGCAGGAAGCGATCATTACCGTCTGGCTCGAATTGCTGTGGGACAAGCGGCGCATCCTCGAGGTTTATCTCAACGTGGTCGAATGGGGCGACGGCGTATTCGGTGCCGAAGCCGCCGCAAATCGCTATTTTGGCAACAGCGCCAGCCAGTTGTCCGCCGTCCAGGCGGCGCGCCTGGCGGTAATGTTGCCGGCGCCGCGCCGCTTCGAGAGGAACCCGAATTCCGAATATCTCAACCGGCGCACGCAACTGATCCTGGCGCGCATGCATTACTCCGCGGTGCCCTGAGCGCCACCGTCCCCATGGTGGTGGCGCTCCGGCTGTCGCCGTCCCGCCAGCGCCGACTTTTACGGCTGCTTTGCGCAATCCAGAGCGCGCCGCTCAACATTTCAATTCCTTGACACCCGTCAATCCAATTGGCGGCCGAAACTCCTAGCATGTTGAGCCTGAAGTTCTATATTTCGCAGGGTACGCGTGCACATCGGGCCGTCGACATGAATATCTCCAGCATTATCGTTATCCCCCATCCTGACCGTATCGAGACGGTGCGCCGGCTTGTGCAGGAAATCGACGGCGTCGAGCTGCACGCGGTATCCCCGGAGGGCAAGATGGTCGTGACGCTGGAGACGGCGGACGACCGCGCGACGACCGATACCTACAACCTGATCAGTCATCTGGACGGCGTAATGTCGGCGTCCATGGTTTTTCATCAGCACGAATCCGCTCCTGAAGCACTGATTTCTTCCGCGGCATAGCCGCCCGGCAATACCCAATATCGCGACAATCAAGGAGATTGACAATGGAACTGACACGGCGTGAATTCATCAAGGCAAACGCGGCTGCTGCGGCGGCCGGTGTGGCGGGCATGTCGATCCCGGGTGCCCAGGCGCTCGCCCAGGCCCGGGGCGGCGACGGCGTGCGCTGGGACAAGGGTGTGTGTCGCTATTGCGGCACTGGCTGCGGCGTGCTGGTGGGCGTCAAGGACGGCCGGGTCGTCGCAACCCAGGGTGATCCGGATGCGCCGGTGAATAATGGCCTCAACTGCGTGAAGGGCTATTTCCTGGCGAAGATCCAGTATGGCCATGACCGCCTGACCAAGCCGCTCCTGCGCATGAAGGACGGCAAGTTTGACAAGAACGGCGAGTTCGCTCCGATCTCCTGGAACGCCGCCTTCGACATCATGGCCGAGAAGGTCAAGGCGACGATGAAAAATCCCGATCAGGGTCCCTTCGGCGTCTCGATGTTCGGTTCCGGACAATGGACGATCTGGGAAGGCTATGCCGCCAACAAGCTGTTCAAGGCCGGCTTCCGTTCCAACAGTCTCGACCCGAATGCGCGGCATTGCATGGCCTCGGCGGTATTCGCCTTCATCCGCACTTTCGGCGCCGACGAGCCGATGGGCGTGTATGACGACATCGAGCATGCCGATGCCTTCGTGCTGTGGGGTGCCAACATGGCCGAGATGCATCCGATCCTCTGGTCGCGCGTCACCAACCGGCGCCTGACCGCCAAGCACGTCAAGATCAACGTGCTGTCCACCTTCAGCCACCGTTCCTGCGAACTGGCCGACAGCGAAATGATCTTCACGCCGCAGACCGACCTGGCGATCCTCAACTACATCTGCAACTACATCATCCAGAGCAACTCGGTCAATAAGGACTTCGTCGCCAAGCACGTCAATTTCCACCGCGGCGTCACCGACATCGGTTACGGCTTGCGCCCGAATCATCCGCTCGAACAGGTCGCCAACAACAACGGCTATCCCGGCGCGGACGGCAAGCCAAAAGGCAACCCGGGGGCATCCTCGCCGATCAGTTTCGACGAATTCGCCAAATTTGTTGCCGAATACACGCTTGACAAGACGCACGAGATTTCCGGCGTGCCGAAGGACAAGCTGCTGGCCCTCGCCAAGGTTTATGCCGACCCGAAGACCAAGGTCACCTCGTTCTGGACCATGGGCTTCAACCAGCACACGCGCGGCACCTGGGTTAACAACATGATGTACAACGTGCACCTGCTGGTCGGCAAGATCTCCGAGCCGGGCAACAGCCCCTTCTCGTTGACCGGCCAGCCTTCGGCTTGCGGCACGGCGCGCGAGGTGGGCACCTTTGCCCATCGTTTGCCGGCGGACATGGTGGTGATGAACCCGGAACACCGCGCCACCGCCGAGAAAATCTGGAATGTGCCCGGCGGCACCATTTCCGAGCGCATTGGCTACCACGCCGTCGCACAAAGTCGCATGCTGAAGGACGGCAAGATCGGTTTTTACTGGACTTCGACCACCAACAACATGCAGGCCGGGCCGAACATCAATGGCGAGATTTATCCGGGCTGGCGCAATCCGAAGGCCTTTGTCGTCGTCTCGGACGTCTATCCGACTGTCTCCGCGATGTCGGCCGACTTGATCCTGCCCAGTGCGATGTGGATGGAGAAGGAGGGTGCTTTCGGCAACGCCGAGCGGCGCGGCCAGTTCTGGCGCCAGCAGGTCAAGGCGCCGGGCGAATGCAAGTCCGACCTGTGGCAATACATCGAGTTTTCCAAGCGCTTCAAGGTCGAGGAAGTCTGGCCGGCCGAGCTGCTCGACAAGAACCCGCAGTACAAGGGCAAGACGCTCTACGACGTGCTCTACGCCAACGGCGAATGCAACAAGTTCCCGAAGGAAGAGGCCGCCAGGGTGAATGCCCATGCCTGGGCTGGCTACACCAACGACGAGACCGAGGCTTTTGGTTTTTACGCGCAGAAGGGGTTGTTCGAGGAATACCGCAAATTCGGCCTCGGCAAGGCCAAGGATCTCGGCGAATTCGACCTCTATCACAAGGTGCGCGGCCTGCGCTGGCCGGTGGTGAATGGCAAGGAGACCCTGTGGCGCTATCGCGAGGGTTTCGATCCCTACATCAAGGCCGGTGAAACGCTGAAGTTCTATGGCAAGCCGGATGGCAAGGCGGTGATCTACGCCCTGCCGTACCAGGATCCGCCCGAAAAACCGGACAACGAATACAACCTCTGGCTGTGCACCGGCCGGGTGCTGGAACACTGGCACAGCGGTTCGATGACGCGCCGCGTGCCGGAACTTTACAAATCCTTCCCCGACGCAGTGATCTGGATGCACCCGAAGGACGCCGAAAAACGCGGCATCAAGCGCAACGACATCGTCAAGGTGGCGACGCGACGCGGCGAGATCGAGTTGCGGGTCGACACCAAGGGACGCAACAAGATGCCTGAGGGTACGGTCTTCGTTCCCTTCTTTGACGAGCATCGTCTGGTCAACAAGCTCATTCTGGATGCGACCTGCCCGATCTCGAAAGAGACGGACTTCAAGAAGAACGCCTGCAAGGTGTGGAAGGCCTGACGCAGCGATGAGTGCGGGAAGCGTGGCCAGGCCGCGCTTCCCGGATTGAAGCCATGGACAGTGAAAATACGCCAAAAACCAATGCCGCATCCGGATCCAGAACGTCATCCAACACGGCGCGCCGCCAGTTCTTCGCTGACGCGGCACGCCTGGCTTGCGGTGTCAGTCTCCTGGGACTTGGACTTGGCCTCTACGCGCGCCATGCCACGGCGCTGCCGCCGGTCGCCCTGCGCCCGCCCGGCGCCCTGCCCGAGTCCGAGTTTTCCGCCGCCTGCATCCGTTGCGGGATGTGTGTGCGCGACTGTCCCTTTAACATGCTCATGCTGGCCAGGGTTGGCGAGCCCCTGGCGGTCGGCACGCCTTATTTCATCGCGCGCCAGGCACCCTGCGAAATGTGCGAGGACATCCCGTGCATAAAAGCCTGCCCGACCAACGCACTGGATCACGCGCTCACCGACATCACCAAGTCGAAGATGGGCTTGGCGGTATTGGTCGATCAGGAGACCTGTCTGAATTTTCTCGGCCTGCGCTGCGACATCTGCTATCGCGTTTGTCCGGTGCTCGACAAGGCGATTACCCTCGAACCGCAGTCCAATGTGCGCACCGGTCGGCATACCCTGTTCATTCCGGTGGTGCATTCGGAGCACTGCACGGGCTGCGGCCTGTGCGAAAAAGCCTGTCCCACGGAAATCGCCGCGATCAAGGTGCTGCCGCTCGAAATGGCGAAGGGCCAGTTGTCGGCGCACTACCGGCTCGGCTGGATCGAGAAGGAGAAAGCCGGCGGCAGCCTCGTTGCGCCGGATGTCCAGCACCATTACAACCTGCCCGAAGGGCTGCGCTATGAGTCGGGCAAGGGTTTATCGACGCTGCCCCCGGCCGAATCCGCGCCCGTTGTTCCCGAGGCGCCGTCAGGCATGCCCGCCGGGCTGCCCAAAGCCTTGCAGGGGAACAAGCTATGAACGTGCTGCATGGTCGTCCCGGCGCGGAAGCGATTGCCGAGAAAGGCTGGCTGGCGGCGCACAAGTGGTTGCTGCTGCGGCGGGCGAGCCAACTCGGCATCCTGCTGCTGTTTCTGGTCGGGCCCTGGTTCTCGCTGTGGATCGTCAAGGGCAATCTCAACTACAGCTACACACTGGGTGTGTTGCCGCTGACCGACCCCTATCTGCTCCTGCAAATGCTGGTGGCGGGGCAGACGCCGGAAAAGCTGGCGTGGATCGGCGTGGCGATCATGATCGTTTTCTGGTTGCTGGCGGGCGGACGCAGCTACTGCTCCTGGGTTTGCCCGGTCAATCTGCTCACCGACCTGGCCAGCTGGCTGCGCGCCCGGATCGGGCTGAAAGGCAGCGCGCACATTGCGCGGGCGACGCGCTACTGGATTCTCGCCATGACGCTGATCGTTGCCGCGCTCACCGGGACGATCGCCTGGGAGATGATCAATCCGGTGTCGATGCTGCACCGCGGCCTGCTGTTCGGCATGGGGCTGGCCTGGGCGGTGCTGCTCGCGGTCTTCCTCTTCGATCTGTTCGTCATGCGTCAGGGCTGGTGCGGCCATCTGTGTCCGGTTGGCGCGTTTTACAGCCTGATCGGCAAGTTTTCCCTGGTGAGGATCAAGCTGCCGGCGCGCGCGGCCTGCAACGACTGCATGGACTGCTTCGCCGTTTGTCCGGAACAGCAGGTGATCCGGCCGGCGCTGAAGGCGGTGGGCGGTGCGCCGCCACTCATTCTGGAAGCCAACTGCACGAACTGCGGACGCTGCATCGACGTCTGCTCGAAAAACGTTTTCCGCTTCGGCACCCGGATCGGTGCAGCCACCGGCGTCGGCGCGGTTACGCCGCTATCGAAATGACCCGTTTCCCTCTAGGAGGAGTTCAATCATGAAATTCAAAAAGACTGCCGGTCTCGCCCTCGTGACCCTGCTGGCCTCGATCATCGGCTGCGCGTCCACCACCGGACCGGCGCCGCTGCGCGGCGCCGACGTGGCGGCGCCTGACCGCGCGCCCGCGCTCAAGGCTTACGGAGAAAAAATTCCCGGCGTCGGCCAGCCACAGCTGATCGCACGCACCTTTGTTGGCCAGCCGCCCATGGTGCCGCACGACGTCGAGAAATATGTGCCGATCACCATGGATGAAAACGCCTGCCTCGAATGTCACATCACCGACGAGTTGCGCGGCCAGAAGGTGCCGAAGCTCGGCGTCAGCCATTATTCCGCCACCCTGAAGGCCAGGGACGGCAAGCCCGCCGTGGCGATGGACCGCTTCCAGTGTGATTCCTGCCACGTGCCGCAGGTCGACGCCAAGCCCCTGGTCGACAGCAAGTTCGTCGGCGTAACCAAATAAACCATTTTTCTAAACATATTTTTGGAGCTTTCAATCATGAAAAAATTCGCTGCAACCCTCTCTTTCGCCGTGGCCAGCCTGGCGCTGACCGGCATGTCGACCAGCGCGCTGGCGCAGGATGCCGAAGCCGCCAAGGCGCTGGCGGACCAGAACAACTGCATGCAGTGCCACGGCCTCCGGAAGGACAAGGACGGCCCCGCCTTCCTGAAGACCGCCGACAAGTACCGCGGCAAGGCCAATGCCGTGGACGAGGTCATCAAGCACATCACCTCGGGCAAAAAGATCAAGCTCGCCGATGGCACGCAGGAAGATCACAAGATCGCCAAGACGATGCCGCCCAACGATGCCGCGCAACTGAAGAATCTCGCCCAGTACATCCTCTCGATCCAGGCCAAGTGAGCACCTGAGCAACCATGACCAATCGAGAATCCGGCAAGCCGGGCTGGTGGGCGGTGCTGCGCCGGCCGAGCGCGAAGTATTCGCTGCTTGGCTTGCTGGTGGCGGGCTTCTTCAGTGGCATTCTGTTCTGGGGCGGGTTCAATACCGGGATGGAAGCGACCAACACGATGACTTTCTGCATCAGTTGCCACGAGATGCGCGACAACGTGTACAAGGAATACCAATACACCATTCACTACAGCAACCGCACCGGCGTGCGCGCGACCTGTTCAGATTGTCATGTGCCGAAAGACTGGACGAACAAGATGATCCGCAAGGTCAAGGCCAGCTATGAAATCTGGGGCAAGATCACTGGCAAGATCGACACGCCCGAGAAGTTCGAAGCCAACCGCATGCAGATGGCGGAGCGCGAATGGGCGCGCATGAAGGCCAGCGATTCAATCGAATGCCGCAACTGCCACAACTTCGATGCCATGAGCCAGGAACTGCAGAAGAAAACGCCCTACAAGAAGCACATGGAGGCAAAGGCGGCGGGCCAAACCTGCATCGAGTGCCACCAGGGCATCGCGCACCGGCTGCCCAAGGGCTTCAAGAAGCCCGGCACTGAAGAGGAAGAGTAAGTCGGCCCAACCCACCCCCAGCCCCTCCCGCGCGGGAGGGGAGACTGGTGGTTCGTTGCGCTCGTTTGTTACGGGGTACCCTCGCTCATACTGGGGAGCGGTTTGCGGCTGGCGCCGCGTGCCGTCTCGCCTTGGGGCGGCCCGGCGGCGAGACTGTCCGGGTGGTGGTTTGATTAGCGCTTTCCGGCCTGTCCTGCCAGTGAGATTGCGCTGGCCGGGCAGACGGTGACGCAGTCGCCGCAACCGGTGCACTGCTCGGCCAGAATGACCGGGCAGGCCGCGCCGCCCAGCCGCGGGGAAAAACGGATCGCCGCCGTTGCGCAGGCATCCCCGCAACTGCGACAGAAAATACCTTGCGCGAAAGCGATGCACGCGACGCCGATGACGGCAAGCCGGGCGGCGGCGGCGTCAACTATCGCTGGCGGTGTCGGCTCTGCTGAAAATTTGCCGCGCAGGAATTGGCGTCGTGAAATCATGGTGATCATCGTAGCAAGAACGCCAAGGCAATGGTGACGAAGCTGCGGTGCGGACGTAGAATCCGTTGATTCCGGCATTTCTCCCGCCCACACCATTAACATTGCCATGGCCGAACCACTGGACGTCCGTCCCCGCGCTGAAGATCTGCTGGAGCAGCATCTTTCCAAGGTGCAGCTCCTGCTGTCGCGCCATCGCCGCATCGAGGATCTGGTGCAACGGCAGGACATGCCGCGCCATGATCTGGTCGAGGACCTGGTCCATAAGCAGCACCTGACCGAGTTGCAGATGTTGCTCGAAGGACTTGAGACAACCCACATCGCACGCATTCTCGAGACGCTCCCCGATGAGGACCGGGTCGTCACCTGGCAGCAGGTCAATGAAGATCGCTGCGAACCCGTCCTCGAAATCCTGCCCGACGATCTGCGCGAAGAACTGGTCGGCGCGCGTTCCTATGCCAGCGTGCGCAGCATGCTCAACGCATTCGAGCTGAAGAACGGTCGCCTCTCCCAGGTGCAGGTCGACAGCCGTGCCGATCTGGCCAACATCAAACCGATCTGGGTGGACCTGGTCGCGCCGTCTCACTTCGTGCGCGCCTGGGTCGGCAAGTATTTCGGCCTCGAACTGCCCGACCCCGACGATCTCACCGACCTGGAGGCCAGCGCACGCTTCTACATCGATGACGACGGCGAAGTGCACCTGCATTCCGACTTCCTGCTCGACACCGATACCGAATCCCGCAACGTTGCCGTGGCCTTCGTGCTGCATCGGGACATCCTGTTCTCGGTGCGCAAGGAGGAACTGCCGGTGTTCCGCCTGCAGCGGCTGCGGGCGCGCAGCCAGCCCGGCTACGTCTCCGATGGCAAGGATGTGCTGCTCGACCTGTATGCCGCCGACGCCGAATACTCCGCCGATGCGCTCGAGGACGTCTACGCCGGGCTGGAAAAGGTCGGCAAACGGGTGCTCGGCCACGAGGTGACCGACGCCGAGGCGGCCAAGACGCTGGCCGCCATCGCCGCCGAGGAAGACTTGAACGGTCGCATCCGCCGCAACGTGCTCGACACCCGGCGCGCGCTTTCCTTCCTGCTCAGGAGTCGCTTCCTCTCGGCCAAGCAGCAGGAAGACGCGCGCCAGATTCTGCGCGACATCGAATCGCTTGACGGCCACACCTCCTTCCTGTTCGGCAAGATCAACTTCCTGATGGATGCCACCGTCGGCTTCATCAACATCAACCAGAACAAGATCATCAAGATGTTTTCGGTCGCGGCGGTTGGCTTGTTGCCGCCGACCCTCATCGCCAGCATTTACGGCATGAACTTTCGCTTCATGCCCGAGCTGGAATGGCAATACGGCTACCCATTCGCTCTGGCGCTGATGGTGGCCGTGGTGGCCGTGCCGTTCTGGTTCTTCCGCAAGAAGGGCTGGCTGCGGTAAAAGTCGGCGTTGGCGGGACAAAGTGCCCCGCAGCGGGTATGAAATGCCCCGCAGCGGGTATGGCGTCAGGCCAGCGCCCGCTCGATAAAATGGCGCGGCACGCGGCTCTTCGGCACGCGTCCGCTGAACCAGCTGCGCACATCCGCATCGAGGCCGAGTCCGTGCATGTAATTGTAGAGCGCCTTGTTCAGCGCGCTGCCCAGCGTCGCGTGACTATGCTCACCCAGGCCGGTCGGATCGACAAAGCCGACGTCGTTCTTGGCAAATGAAATCGCGGGCAGCGGCTTGAGCGTGATGCCGTACTGTTCCGGGTGCTGGCCGACCGGGGAATGCACGGTGCAGGCAAAGCGGTGGAAAAATCCGGACTGGATGCAGCCGGCGGCGAACAGCTGACGCACATATTCGAGGGCGTCGACGGTGTCCTGCACGGTCTGCGTCGGAAAGCCGTACATCAGGTAGGCGTGCACGAGGATGCCGGCGTCGCTGAAGGCACGCGTCACGCGGGCGACCTGTTCGACCGACACACCCTTTTGCATCAGTTTCAGCAGGCGGTCTGACGCCACTTCCAGCCCGCCGGAGACGGCGATGCAGCCGCTGTCGGCGAGTTGCCGGCAGAGCGCCGGGGTGAAGGATTTCTCGAAGCGGATGTTGCCCCACCAGGAAATCGCGCGGTTGCGCTTGTGCAGTTCCGCGGCCAGCGCGGCCAGCGCCTTGGGCGGTGCGGCCTCGTCGACGAAGTGGAAGCCGGTTTGCCCGGTCTCGGCGATGACGGCCTCGATGCGGTCGACCAGCGTGGCGGCGTCGACGGCGTCGTAGCGCGAGATGTAGTCGAGGGTGGTGTCGCAGAAGCTGCACTTCGTCCAGTAACAGCCGTGCGCGACGGTGAGCTTGTTCCAGCGCCCGTCGGACCACAGCCGGTGCATGGGATTGAGCATGTCGAGGACGGACAGGTAGCGGTCGAGCGGCAGGCCGTCCCAGGTGGGCGTGCCGACTTCGGCGAGGGGAATGTCCGGCTCCTTGGCATCGATGTAGCGGACGACAGCGCCGTCGCGCACAAAGCTGCGCACCAGGCGGTCCCGTGGTCGCTCGCCCTGCATGTATTCCAGGAGCGCGAGCAGCGGACGTTCGCCGTCGTCGAGCATGACGTAGTCGAAATAATCGAAGACGCGCGGCTCGGCGAGTTCGCGCAGCTCGGTGTTGGCAAAACCGCCGCCGAGCACGGTGACAATCGACTGATCGCGCGCCTTGATGGTCTGCGCGATGCGGAATGCACCATACACATTGCCGGGGAAGGGCGCGGAGACCAGCACGACATTGGGGCGGTGCCTTGCCAACGCGGCCAGCGTCAGTTCATGAAGGGTCGCGTCGACGAGCGTCGGCGCCGCCGCCAGTGCGGCGGCGAGCGGCGCGAAACTCGCCTGGCTTTGCGCCAGAGATTCGGCATAGCGCACGAATTCGAAGCGCGGGTCGACCGCCTCGCGCAGCACGTCGGCGACGTCGTTGAGATACAGGGTGGCGAAGTGCCGGGCGCGGTCCTGCACGCCGAGCGCACCGAACGCCCAGGCGAGCGGATCGCCGCCGCCTGCGTCATCATGGGGATCGACATAGGCATCGAGGGCGGCAAAGCGCGGCCCCTCGGGCAGGAAGTTCCGCCCAGCGATGCGATAGGCCATGCTCGGGTCGCGCCCCTGCAGAAAGGCCACCACGGGCGCTATGGTGGCGACATAGCGGGAAAACTCCCGCGCGAAGACCTTGATCGATGGCGTGCGGCGCTGCTGCGGCACGGCGGCGACGCAGGCGTGCATGGCGTGCAGGCCGTGCGGCGAAAACAGCCGCAGCACCAGTGCCAGCGCGAGGTCTTCCTGTACCGCCGCGACCCCGCGCGAACGCAGAAAGCCGGTCAGGTAGGCGGTGGACGGATACGGGGTATTGAGCTGCGTCATCGGCGGCACAATGGACAACACCCGCGCTGACAGCGCGCGCACGGCCATCGGCTACTGCTCGCGAGCTGCCGGGGGTTGCGTCAGCCGGGTGTCCAGTCGCAATTCGCCGTCGCCCGGCACGGCGGGCCTGGCGTTCAGGTTCATGCCCAGCCAACTGCCCGTCAGGACACCAACGGCAATGCAGCCGGCGGCGAACAGGCCGATCCGCTTGCCGGACAATCCGGCGCGGCTGGCAGTCCGGGGCTGACTGTCTTTTTCTTGCTTGGCGCTCAATTGAAATTCCTGGATTCCGGCTTGCGCCGGAATGACAGCTTGCGCATCCTTATCCCCGATTTCCGCTGCCAGCGCCTGCTCGGCGACCTTGCGCGCAGCCAGCGCCGCCTGCGCTTCGGCTTCGGCCTGTTGTCTTGCCGCCGCGGCGGCATTGGCTTCCTGTTCCATGGCGAGTCGTTGCGCGGCGACGCGCGTGACTTCCTCTTCGGCGGCGATCCGGGCGAGCGCCAGAAGCTCGGCGGATTGCTCGGACTTGAGGCGCTCATGCGCAGCGGTCAGCGCGGCACGCTCGGCGGCGATTTTTTCCTGTGCCAGTTCCTTGCCATAGGCTTCCCGTTTGGCGCGGGCAGCGCTGGCGTTAGCCAGTTCGGCCAGCGCCTGCTCCTTGCGGCGGGCTTCGGCGCAGGCCAGTTCCTCGGTTTCCAGCCGGGTGCGCAGCGCGGCTTCGGCGGCTTGCTCGGCGCGCGCCTTTTCGATGGCCAGCCGCCGGGCCTCGGCCTCGCTGCCGATGCGCTCGCGCGCCTGCTCATCGGCCATCATTTCGGCCTGCGCGCGCTGTTCGGCGGCGACCAGCAATATCGTCAATTGATTGACGCGCCGATCGGCATCGCGGCGCGCGCGCTCGTCGTTGCCGGCTTGCGCCAGGGCTGTGGCCTGTGCGGTGCGGTGGTCGTCGAGCGTAGCAGTGATGGCCATGATGTACGGGTTCTCGGGTCGGTATGCTGCTTGTACCGCCAGACTAACGCGCCCGCACGCAAGTCGGCCGCTAGAATAGCGGCAAGGAAACCCCGCTTGTTCACGCAAAGGGAAAAACTAATGGCCCCCCACGTTCGCAAACCCTGCTCTCTGCCCTCCATGAAATCACCCGAAGCGGTGACAGGGGGGCGCCTGCCCCCTTGGGGCGGCCCTGCGGAGGCATGATGACCACCCACCCCCACGCCGGCCAGCCGGCCCCGCAGACCAGCCTCACCGACATCCCTGCGCTGCTGGCGGCTTATAAAAATGTGCCGGATGTCACCCAAGCCACGCAGCGCGTCGCCTTTGGCACCAGCGGCCATCGCGGCAGCGCCTTCGCCGGCAGCTTCAACGCGGCGCACATCCTGGCCATCGCCCAGGCAGTTGCGGAATATCGGACAGCCGCCGGCATCTCCGGTCCGCTGTTCCTCGGCATGGACACCCACGCCCTGTCCGCGCCGGCGCAGCAGACCGCGCTGGAAGTGCTGGCCGCGAACCAGGTCACCGTGCATCTGCAAAAGGATGGCGGCTACACGCCGACGCCGGTCATTTCGCGCGCCATTCTGGCCCACAACGCCGCCCCGGCCGCGCCGCGTGCCGATGGCATTGTGATCACCCCGTCGCACAATCCGCCACAGGACGGCGGCATCAAATACAACCCGCCGCATGGTGGCCCGGCCGATACCGATGTCACCGGCTGGATAGAGAACCGCGCCAATGCCTTGATGCTCGACGGCAACCGCGCAGTGAAGCGCCTGCCCTACGCACAAGCGCTGGCCGCACCAACGACCCATGCCGTCGACCTGATGACGCCTTACATCGCCGCACTGGGCGAGGTCATCGACATGGCGGCCATCCGTACTGCCAAGCTGAAAATCGGCGTTGATCCGATGGGCGGCGCGGCGGTGGCCTACTGGCTGCCGATCGCCAAACATTACGGCCTCGACATCGAGGTGGTGAATCCGCGCGTCGATCCCGCCTTCGGTTTCATGACGCTCGACCACGACGGCAAGATCCGCATGGACTGCTCCAGCCCCTACGCGATGGCCAGCCTGGTCGCGCTGAAAGATCGCTTCGACATCGCCTGGGGCAACGACGCCGACGTCGATCGCCACGGCATCGTCACGCCGTCGCTGGGCCTGCTGAACCCGAATCACTATCTTGCCGTCGCCATCCACTACCTGCTGACTCATCGGCCGCTCTGGCCAGCCAGCGCCGCAGTGGGCAAGACGCTGGTGTCGTCCGGCCTCATCGACCGCGTGGTGAATGGCCTGGGGCGCAAGTTCCGCGAAGTGCCGGTCGGCTTCAAGTGGTTTTCGGCAGGACTGCTGACGGGCGACTTCTGCTTTGGCGGCGAGGAAAGCGCCGGAGCGAGCTTCCTGCGCAAGGACGGCACGACGTGGACGACCGACAAGGACGGCATCATCCTCGGCCTGCTGGCTGCCGAGATCACCGCCGTCACCGGCCAGGACCCCGGCCGCCACTATCAGGCACTCGCCGCGCAATACGGCACGCCCTATTACATCCGCATCGACGCGCCGGCCACGCCCGCCCAGAAGGCCGCCTTCCAGCAGCTCACCGGCGAACGGGTCAGCGCCGCAACGCTGGCTGGCGAACCCATCACCGCCCGCCAGACCCGCGCCCCCGGCAACGACGCGCCCATCGGCGGCCTGAAAGTCACCACCGCCAACGGCTGGTTCGCCGCCCGCCCCTCGGGCACCGAGGACATCTACAAGCTCTATGCCGAGAGCTTCAAGAGCGCGGAACACCTGCAACAGATCGTCGCCGAGGCGCAGCAGATCGTGGCCGCGGCGCTGGCCGGCTAGGACGGCCAGGAACGCCGTCCTGCCAGCGCCGACTTTCCGGCACGGTTGAACATATTTTCCTGTTGCGCTGTCGCGCATGCCTCTAAGCACATCAGCAATGCACAGAATAGATTCATGTTAACTCCTGGATTGGATGGCTCGATATCAGAAGCAGTGTACGATTGGTTCTATCGGCCATAAGAAATGCAACGGCCGATCAGCCAAACCATCGAACCAGTTATTGTCCAAGGAAGTCGAGCGGGTCGCTGCGAAATACGCAGCTGCGCGGCAGTCCGAAGGTTTCGTAAGAGTCCTTGAATTGCCTGGCTCGAACCCGCTCACACTAAGGCGCCAAACAACTTGCCCGCACCGGCGGTCAGTCCCATGGCCAGCGCACCCCAGAAAACCACTCGCAACGAGGCGCGGAGTGCCGGGGCACCCCCTGTTCGGGCAGCCAATGCACCCAGCGCGGTCAGCACGACCAGCGAGGTGCCGGCCACCACGGGAACCAGCAGCGCTTCTGGGGCCACCACGGCCGCCAGCAACGGCAATGATGCACCCACGGCAAAGCTCGCCGCCGAGGTGAATGCGGCTTGTACAGGATTTGCACTCGATATTTCGCTCATGCCCAACTCGTCACGGGCATGAGCGCCCAGCGCATCATGATTCATTAATTGTTCGGCCACCTGCTGTGCCAATTCAGGTGCGAGCCCGCGCTTGACGTAGATCGCTGCGAGTTCCATGCGTTCACTCTCAGGTTGCGCCTTCAGTTCAGCGCGCTCGCGGGTCAGGTCGGCCTGTTCGGTGTCGGCCTGGGAACTCACCGAGACATACTCACCCGCCGCCATCGACATCGCCCCCGCAACCAGACCAGCCACGCCGGCCAGCAACAACTCGCCGCGCGCCACATTCGCCGCTGCCACACCAACCATCAGACTGGCCGTGGAGACAATACCGTCGTTGGCCCCCAACACAGCAGCACGCAGCCAGCCAATACGCTGACCATGGTGTGCTTCGTGGTGTCTACCTCGTGCCATCCTGACTCTCCAAATCCTGGCGCTAGCCCCTGGCTAGCCCAACGAGCCGCGCCAATGCGGCAGGAATGTCGGGGAGGATTTCCTCAGCGTCTCCAAGCACTTCCGGCATCAGCCCTCTGTGAGGCGCGCTAACAGCCGCCCCGGAGGGACGCTGCGCTGGCTGGACGCCTCATCACTCGCCGCAAAATAAACACTGAACTATTCCGACAAAATCAGTCTACTACTTATGCTACACGAGATCGCGATGCGGCCGACAATCAGTCCGGCTGCGCGGGTTTCGTGGCACGACCACCGGAGATCCCCAATGAGACAGACACACATCGACTATGTAGGTACCGATCTAGATTACACCCGCGCCGCCGCACTCGCCGCGACATTCGCCGACGCAGACAAGGAAGTCATCGAGCCGGTACTGGTCGCTTGGCGTGGCAGGCAGGCCGGACGCGTGTCGCCCGTCATCGGAGGCGCCGACCTGAACAGTCACTGGCGCGATTACGGCGCGAGCCACGGCGGCCGGCTGGAGATTGACGTCGGCAACGACTTCACGTTCATCTACGCAGATGCCAGCGCTTTCGACTCCTACGAGGCCTCGCCCTACAGCAATCTGCACGACGCCGAGGGAAACGAACATCTCTGCCAGATCAACCTGCTGCGCGATCCGCGCCAGCCGACACCGGAAGCCTGCGTCGCGCTGGACGAGTGGACGAGCAAGCTAACCTGAGCGCCACGC
>JAUXOM010000125.1 GCA_030682175.1 Rhodocyclaceae bacterium | reverse complement strand
AGCATAGGCTATTGACCGGCATAAGTCAATCTATTTAGTGACTACATAATCAATCAAGAACAAGCCGAATAACTCTCCAATTCCCCATCAATATCAGGCAGTTGGCGTGTTCATCGTGACTACGGCAGAGCGGAACTTCAGATTAATGTAGGTCGGGCGCAAGCCCGACAGTCGGGCTTGCGCCCGACCTACACGGGCGTTGTTTCACGTTAACGATCGCCTTTTGGCGCCGGCGGTTTCTTGGTTGGCGGTGGAGAGGGCTTTGTCTTTTTTCTTTGGCTGGACGGTGGCTTCGGGTTGCTGAATTCCTGGTGCATCTGTGCCAGTTCGGCGAGTTGCATGGCAATCTGGTAATTGATCGAGCCTTGGGGAATCTCGCCCTTTTCATCGGGCTCGCCGGCGGGCAGGCCGGTCAGCAGTTCCATCGCGGCGTCGATGCTGTCGACTGCCCAGATCCGGAAGCGTCCTTCCCGTACCGCCGCGACGACCTCCTCGCGCAGCATCAGATGGCAGACATTGGCGGCGGGAATCAGGACGCCCTGTTCGCCGGACAGGCCGCGCGCGGCACAGATGTCGAAGAACCCCTCGATCTTCTCGTTGATGCCGCCGACTGCTTGCACCACGCCGAACTGATTGACCGAACCAGTGACCGCCAGCGACTGGCGGATCGGGATACCTGACAGGGCGGAGAGCAGGGCGGCCAGTTCGGCCAGCGAGGCGCTGTCGCCTTCGACGCCGCCGTAGGATTGCTCGAACACCAGGCTGGCCTTGAGCGAGAGTGGCGTGGCCCAGCCAAAACGGGCGGCCAGAAACGAGGACAGGATCAGCACACCCTTGGAATGAATCGGGCCACCGAGTTCGACTTCGCGTTCGATGTCGATCACTTCGCCTTCGCCCATGCGCACTGTCGCGGTGATGCGCACCGGATGCGCGAAACTGCTTTCGCCCAGCGGCACCACGGCCAGGCCGTTGATCTGCCCGACATGCACCCCCGTCGAATCGACCAGCCATTGCCCGCGCAGAATTTCTTCCTGATAGCGTTCGCGCAGGCGTTCGTGGCGGCGCCGGTGGGCCTCCATGGCTTTTTCGAGATGCTCGCGTTCGATGCGGGCGGCATTGGCCTGCGCGGCAAAATGTTCGGCCTCGTGCATCAGGTTGTCGAGCGGCTGGGTCTGGGTGGTCAGCCGCTGGGCATCGTTCGCCAGGCGGGCGGCATGTTCGATGAGGCGCGCCACGGCAGCGGCGGACAAGGGGCGCAGCCCGGCACGCCGGGCCAGCGTGGCGATCAGTCGCGCGTAGTGCGCGGTGTTTTCCGGGTTGCGTTCGATCTCGCTCGCCATGTCGGCGTTGATCTTGAACAGCGCCGCGAAGTCCGGATCAAGCTCGGAAAGCAGAAAGTAGATAAGGCGCTCGCCGATCAGCACGATCTTGGTGTCGAGTGGCACCGGTTCCGGCTCCATCTGGGTGGTGCTGGACAGGCCGATCAGTTCGGCCAGCGACTCGATGCGGATCTCGCCCGCCTTCAGCGTCCGCTTGAGACCTTCCCAGGCATACGGCTGGCTCAGCACTTTCAGGGCATCGAGAATCAGGAAGCCGCCATTGGCGCGGTGCAGGGCACCCGCCTTGATCAGCGTGAAGTTGCTGACCAGCGTGCCCATGTGCACCCGATGCTCGATGCGTCCGACCAGGTTCTGCAGGGTCGGGTGGTCTTCGTACACGACGGGGCGTTCGCCGCTCGCCGGGTTTTCCACCAGCAGGTTGACCCGGTAGCGCTGGATCGAGATGGTGCCGGTATAGAAGGTGGTTTCAGAATCCTCGTCACTCTTGGTCGATTCGCGCAGGGCCTCGCTGCTGGCGACGATGTCCTGCATGACCGCGTCGAGAAAGGCGGTGACATCGGGCAGGTCGGCATAGTCGGGGCGGAGCTCGTCGATCATGTGGTCCACGGCGAGTTTGAGTGCATCCCGGCCGGCGGCCTTGAGTTTGTTTTGCGTTTCCCGCCGCCAGCGTGGAAATTCTTTCATCAGCTGGTGCAGTTTTTCGTGGAATTCTTCCATCACCCGGCCGAGTTCCTGCTGCCGCTCCTCCGGCAATTTCTCGAATTCCTCCGGCGCGAGTGTTTCCTCGCCACTCTTCAGGGGCGAAAAGATGAAGCCATGCGGCGTGTGCAGCAGGGCGACGCCTTTCTCGCCCGAAGCTTGCCCCAGTTGGCGCAAGGCCACTTCTTCCCGATTCTTCTCTTCCTCCTGCAGGGATTCGATGCGTTGGCGATATTCGTCACTTTCGAAGACCGCGCCGATGGTCGTGCCCAGTTCATCGACAAAATGCTCCATGGCGTCGTGCAGGCGAGCGCCACGTCCGCAGGGCAGGCGCAACAGGCGCGGCCGCGCCGCCGCGGCAAAGTTGTTGACGTAACACCAGTCCGCCGGTGCGGCGCCGCTCTTGCGCTCGGCTTCGAGCAATTGCTTGATGATGGCGTGCCGTCCGCTGCCCGGGTCGCCCAGCACGAACAGGTTGTAGCCCTTGTGCTTGACGTCAAGCCCGAGATGCACCGCCTCGATGGCGCGCGGATGTATCCGTGCCGCGTCGAGATCGGGCAGGGCTTCGGTATCGGTGAAATCTATGGTGGCCGGGTCGCAAGGGGTGAACAGAGCGTCCGGCGGCAAGGGAGTGTGGGTGAGCATGGCGTGAGTGGCTTAGCAAAGACGCATTTTCCAAGGTAACCCGCGTTCCTTAACTCTGGCACAAGCTTCGACAATTTGCACGCGGATTGCGTGACGGGCCGGTCGACTGTGCTTCTCCTTGTAAAATGCCCTCCCATTCGAAATATCAAGTCTGCTGACCGCGTTAGTGCCTTGCGGTATCCCCGAAATAGCCCATCCTTAGCCTTATGGTTTCCGTAGTCCACTCCCTGCCCGATTCGGGTATCGATGAAGCCACCCTGAACCGCCTCGCCGCCGGGCTTGCCGATGAAGGCGTTGATCGCTTGGTTGAGGCGATCGGCTATGCCCGCGAAGTCTATGGCGAGTCGATAATCGGTACTGGCGAGACGGCGTTCGGGCATGCGCTCGGGACGACATTGATTCTTGCCTCACTCAATCTCGACCTCGACAGCCGTGTGGCCGCCTTGTTGTTTGCCGCGCCCGACCATCTCGAAGATCCCCGCGAAACCATGACCGCTCGCTGGGGTGGGGCGGTAGCCGATCTGGTCGATCGGCTGTCTCGCCTCAAGCACCTGCGGCCATTGACGCTGGCGACGGCACAAAGTGCCCAGGGCGTGCAGGCGCAAGCCGAAATCATGCGCAAGATGCTCATGGCGCTGGCCGCCGACATCCGCGTCGTGCTGGTGCGGCTGGCCTCGCGCACGCAGACGCTGCGCTGGTATGCCGACCACGACACGCCGGAACGCGCCGACATCGCGCGCGAAAGCCAGCAGATCTATGCGCCGCTCGCCAACCGCCTCGGCGTCTGGCAGATCAAGTGGGAGATCGAGGACCTGTCGTTCCGTTTTGTCGATCCGGCCACTTACAAGCGCATCGCCAAGATGCTCGACGAAAAGCGCCTGGAGCGCGAGTCCTTCATTACCGACGCCATCGCCCGCCTGAAGGATGAACTGGCGAAGTCCGGCGTCACCCATGCCGAGGTGCAGGGCCGGCCCAAGCACATCTACCGCATCTGGAACAAGATGCGCCAGAAGCATCTTGAATTCGATCAGGTGTATGACGTGCGGGCGCTGCGCATCATCCTCGACTCGGTGCGCGACTGCTACACGGCACTCGGCATCGTG
Source organism: Rhodocyclaceae bacterium (assembly GCA_030682175.1). Classification (GTDB taxonomy): domain Bacteria; phylum Pseudomonadota; class Gammaproteobacteria; order Burkholderiales; family Rhodocyclaceae; genus Sulfuricystis. The sequence continues at coordinate 38,418 of JAUXOM010000125.1, read as the reverse complement.
CATGCGCTATGGCAGCCGATTCATGGCGAATTCGACGATTACATTTCGCACCCGAAAGGCAACCATTACCGCTCCCTGCATACCGCCGTGATGGACGAGGAGGGGCGGGCGCTCGAGGTGCAGATTCGCACCCAGGAGATGCACCAGCACGCCGAGATGGGCGTCGCGGCCCACTGGCGCTACAAGGAAACCGGTACGTCGGCCAAGGCCGATTCGGCGTATGACGACAAGATTGCCTGGCTGCGGCAACTCCTGTCGTGGCGCGACGAGATCACTGACTCGGCGGTGTGGGTCGAGCAGTTCAAGCGCGCCGCACTCGACGACACCATCTATGTCATGACGCCGCAGGGCCGCGTCATCGACCTGGCGAAGGGCGCAACCCCGGTGGATTTTGCCTATCGCGTGCATACCGACCTGGGCCACCGCTGTCGCGGTGCCAAGGTCGACGGCCATCTGGTGCCGCTCAACACCCCCTTGCAAAGCGGTCAGCAGGTCGAGATCACCGTGGCCAAGAGCGGCGGGCCGTCGCGCGACTGGCTGTCGGCGACGCAGGGTTATCTGGCGACCTCGCGCGCCCGGACCAAGGTCAAGGCCTGGTTTGCCGCCCAGCAGGAAGCGCAGATGCTGGCGGAAGGGCGCGCCTTCGTGCTGCGTGAATTGCAGCGGGACGGCGCGGCGCAAGCCAATCACGAAGACCTGGCGCACAAGCTCGGCTTCAAGCACACCAATGATTTGTTCCTAGCCGCTGCGCGCGGCGAGGTGGGCATGCGGGCGATCCAGATTGCCTTGCGCGGCGAAACGGCACCGACCGAGCCCGAACCCGAGATCCAGACGCATGTCGCCAAGGCAGAGCCCGGCAGCAGCGGCCAGATTCTGGTGGTCGGCATGGACAAATTGCTGACGCAACTGGGCAGCTGCTGCAAGCCGGTACCGCCCGACGCCATCGCCGGCTTTGTCACGCGCGGGCGTGGCGTTTCGGTGCATCGCATCGAATGCCAGAATTTCCGCAACATGGCTGCGCGCAATCCGGAACGTGTCATCGACGCGCAATGGGGCGGCAAGCAGGAGAGCATCTACGCCTGCGATATTTACGTGGAAGCAACAGACCGGCAGGGTCTGCTGCGCGATATTTCCGATGTGCTGTCGAAAGAAAAAGTGAATGTCACGGCAGTGAAGACGCAGTCCAAGGTGGGTGTGGCGCGCATGGCATTTACCGTCGAACTGGGCAGTTCCGCCCAGTTGCTGCGCATCCTCACCGTGCTGGGCGAAGTCCCCGGGGTTTCGCGCGTGCAGCGTGCATAACTGTTCCCGCATTCCGCTGATCGACACCATCAAGGCGGTTGCCGCACAACTCATTGTGCTGCATCACCTGGCCTGGTTCGGGCCGATGAGCGACGTCGCCGCAACCGCTTCGCCCTTGCTGAGCACAGGGCAGAGTTGGCTGGCCGAATATGGCCGTTATGCCGTTGCCGCATTCCTTGCTGTCGCTGGCTATCTTGCCGCCCAGAGCCTGTCGCCACAGGGTCTGCCTCGCGACAAAGCACCTTTGCGCATGATTGCCCAGCGCTACCTGCGGCTGGTGGGTCCCTATGCCGTTGCGCTGTTGCTGGCGATGGTCAGTGCGGCGCTGGCGCGGCAGTTGATGGTTCATGACTCGATTGGCGCAGCCCCGGACCTCTGGCAGTTCTTCGCCCATCTGTTCCTGTTGCATGACCTGTTCGACTTCGAGGCGCTGTCGGCGGGCGTCTGGTATATCGCCATCGATTTCCAGTTGTATGCGCTGCTTGTGGGACTGCTGTGGATTGCGGGGCGGCTGCAACGCCGTACCGCCAGAGCCGACTTTGTTGGCTCGCTGCCAAGGAAACGCAGGCTCATTACGGTTTCGTCATTCCGGCGGAAGCCGGAATCCAGGGAATTCAACAACATGGACACCGGCTTTCGCCGGTGTGACGGACTAATTGGCATTTCACTAGTCTTGATGGTCGCCTTCGTTTCACTGTTCTACTTCAACCAGCGCGATGCCTGGGATGCCACGGCACTGTATTTCTTCGGTGCCTATGCGCTGGGCGTCGGCAGCAGTTGGGCGGTACAGTCGGCGCGCCCCTATCGTTTCCTGTCGCTGCTTGCCCTGATCGGCGTAGCAACGTTGATCTTCGATTTCCGTCCGCGCATCGCAGTGGCGCTGGTCGTCGCGCTCACGCTGGGGCTGGCCCATCTGCACATGCGGAGCAGCGTGGATAATGGCAGCACGGTGCTGGCCAGCCTCGGCCGTACCTCCTACGCCCTGTTTCTGGTGCATTTCCCGGTTTGTCTGCTGATCAACGCCGTTTTCCATCACCTGGCGCCGCACAACCCGCAGCTGAATGCTCTGGGTATCGTGGTGGCCTGGGGGGCGAGCAATCTGGCGGCCATCCTGTTTTACCGCCATGTCGAACTCAGGCTGTCGGCCCTCTGGCAGAAACGCCCGATACCACGTTCGCAAACTCAGGCAGTGAATTGACGGCAGGCGCTCAGCCCGCCGCTGCCGCCAGGTCTGCGGGGGAATTCAGATTGGCGAAGGCTGCCGGGTCGGGAAAGACGACCTCTATGGCACCTTGCTCTTTGCACCAGGTAATCAGCTTGCGGCCACCGGCGGCAAGGTAGGCGTCGAGCCGGGGCAGCAAGTCGCGGTGGCAGAGTTGGAAAGCCGGTTGCAGGCCGTCGGCCGTGGCCGCCACTGCGAGCACCGCACCCTGTGTTTCAGCTGCTGCCAGCAGGCGCGCCACCAGATCGACGGGCAGAGCCGGGCAGTCGCAGGGAGAGGTCACCAGCCAGGGTGTTTGGCAGGCGGCAAGCCCCGCCTGCAGGCCAGCCAGGGGACCCAGCCGCTCGTCAGTGGCATCGGGCAGCACTGCATGGCCGAAGGCGCGATATGCGTCCAGGTTGCGATTGGCGCTGATCAACAGGCCATCGACCTGCGGCGCCAACCGCGCCAGCACATGCGCCACCAGCGGGCGGCCCTGATAGGGCAGCAGGCCCTTGTCGGCACCGCCCATGCGCCGGCCTTCGCCACCGGCGAGGATCAGTCCCGTAACCTGTCGGCCAAATGCATCAGCCACCGATGTAGGACATCTCGATCTTCTGCAAATGCGGCGTCGCCGCCATGCGCAGTTGCGAATAGCGGTCATCGCGTGCCTGCCAGATGGCGGCGATGGCGGCATCCAGTTCGGCATCGCTCTTGCCGGCGCGGATCAGTTCGCGCAGGTCGTGGCCCGACTGGGCGAACAGGCAGGTGTAAAGCTTGCCCTCGGTGGACAGGCGGATGCGCGTGCAGGTGTCGCAAAACGCCCGCGTCACCGACGAAATGACGCCGATCTCGCCGGCGCCATCCTTGTAGCGCCAGCGCTGGGCGACTTCGCCGGGATAGTTCGCGTCGATGGGTTCGAGCGGAAACGCCGCGTCGATGCGGCGCACCACTTCGGCGGACGACACCACCTCGTCGAGTTTCCAGCCGTTGCTGCTGCCGACGTCCATGTATTCGATGAAACGCAGGATATGTCCCGAGCCACGGAAGTGGCGCGCCAGGGCCAGAATTTCGTGGTCGTTGGCGCCGCGCTTGACCACCATATTGACCTTGATCGGCCCCAGACCGGCGGCAGCCGCCACCGCGATGCCGTCCAGCACCTTAGCCACCGGGAAGTCGACATCGTTCATGCGCTTGAAAACCGCATCGTCCAGTGCATCGAGACTCACCGTGACGCGCTTGAGGCCGGCGGCCCGCAGCAGCGCCGACTTCTGCGGCAGCAGCGAGCCATTGGTGGTCAGGGTGATTTCGAGGTCCGGGATGAGCGCCAGCATGCCGATCAGTTTGTCGACACCATGCCGCAACAGCGGCTCGCCACCGGTCAGGCGGACCTTCTTCACCCCGCGCGCCGCGAAAATCCTCGCCACGCAGGCAATTTCCTCGAAGGACAGTAACCCCGCACGTGGCATGAACGGATAGTCGCGGCCGAACACCGTCTTCGGCATGCAATACACGCAGCGGAAGTTGCAGCGGTCGGTGACCGAGATGCGCAGGTCGCGCACCGGGCGGCCGAGTTTGTCGAGGAGGGGGGGCAGAGTGTTCACGCGAGCCATTATCCTTAAAACCTCAGTTCACACCACGGAGGACACGGAGATCACGGAGATCACGGAGAAAAGGCGCAAACGGACAAGATGCGGGCACACCCGACGGATGACGTCGATTGCTTCCGTAACGACTTGTTTTCGCTCCGTGATCTCCGTGCCCTCCGTGGTCAACTTCTTTTTCTAGGATTATAGGTGGTGAAGCTGGCGCCGCATTGGCTTGAATCAAGCGACGAGTGCCTGGCGCGCGGTGGCTAGTGTGGTGAAAAAATGAATGCCGGGGATTTCCGGCAGCTTGGCGATGCCGGCTCCGCCGGCCCAGAGTTCGACGCCCGCAGGCAGCAGGGTTTCGAGTTGCTGCAGCAGTCCCGCAATCTGCCGTTGCGGAAATGCCGAGGAAAACGACAGCGCGACGACCTCGGCCTGGTGTGCCGCAGCCGCCCTGGCGATCTCGATCAGTGGCATCTGCGGTCCGAGCGGGATGCAGTGGGCGCCTTCGATGCTCAAGACCGCCTCCACCATCAGCAGACCGAGTGAGTGCCTTTCTTCCGGCACAGTGGTGAGCAGGATGCGGCGTCCCTGCGGTCGTGCCGGCAGGGTGGCGATCGCCTGACGCAGCAGGCGCTTGGTCAGTTCTGTGTAGAGATGTTCCTCGAACACTTCGATCTTGCCACTTTCCCAGGCCATGCCGACAAGCTCGGTCAGCGGAGCGATTGTGTCCTCGACAAAACATAGCATCCCCTGACGCGCCAGGCGTTGCTGCATTGCCATCAGAAAGTCGGCGGCATGGTGGCGGCGGATGGGTTCAAGCAGCTCGCCGAGCTCGGTGTCGGCGATTGTTGCCGACTCTTCAGGCTTGTCAGTCTTGTGGCTGGAATGCAGCGTAGCGAGCTCTTCGTCGTTCAGCGCCAGCAATCTGCCCGGCCTATGTCCTTGATCCATAAGTCGTCTGATCAGGCGCAGGCGATCCACCTGTGCGGCCGGATAGAGGCGGTCGCCATTGCTGTCGCGTTCCGGTTGCGGAAACCCGTAGCGGCGTTCCCAGACGCGCAGCACGTCCTTCGAGAGCCCGGTATCGCGTTCGACAGCAGAAATATTGTAGTGGATGGCGTTCATATTGTCCTGGACAAAGTGTTGACAAATTCAATTCATGTAGATATCGTACAAACAGATTGCAGTTTTGTCCAGGACAATTTAAGGAGGTAAACATGAAGTCAGGAAAGCGTATCGCCGTTGTCGGCGCCGGGATTGCAGGGCTGTCGACTGCCTGGCTGCTCAGCCGAAGCCACGAAGTCAGCCTTTTCGAGGCGGGTGAATATCTTGGTGGTCACACCAATACCGTCGATGTCACGCTCGAAGGCAAGACCCACCCGGTGGATACCGGATTTCTCGTGTTCAACGAAAAGACCTATCCGAACCTGCTGGCAATGTTCAGTCTGTTGGGTGTGGGCAGCGTCGAAACCGAGATGAGTTTCTCGGTCAGCCTGGCGAATCCGGACCTGGAGTGGGCCGGCAGCAGCCTGGCGACGGTGTTCGGGCAGAAGAAGAATCTGCTGCGGCGCCCGTTCTGGCGCATGCTTTCCGACATCCTGCGCTTCAACCGCGAAAGCGCCGCATGGCTGGCACAGCACGCCGACGCGGACAGGACGCTGCGCGACTTCCTCGTCGCCGGGCGCTATTCAAGCGCCTTTGCCGACTGGTATCTGCTGCCCATGGCGGCGGCGATCTGGTCCTGTCCGACCGGGCAGATGCTCGACATGCCGCTGGCCACCTTCGTGCGCTTCTGCCAGAACCACGGCTTGCTGCAGGTCTTCGACCGGCCGCTGTGGCGCACGATTAAAGGCGGGGGCCGCGAGTACGTCCGGCGCATCGCCGCACAGCTGGATGATGTGCGCCTGGCGTGCCCCGTTGTTGCGGTCACGCGCGATGCGGAAGGATTGACGCTGTCGCATGCCGGTGGCGCCGAGCGCTTCGACCAGGTCGTGATGGCCTGCCACAGCGACCAGTCGCTGCGGATACTCGGTGACACGGCCAGCCCGGCCCAACGTGGGGTGCTGGCCGCGGTGCGCTACCAGCCGAACCGTGCCTTGCTGCATACCGATACGGCGCTGCTGCCGCGCAACCGCACGCTCTGGGCGGCCTGGAACTACCTCGCCGGTAGCGGCGAGCCCGGCACGCAGCCGGTCGGCGTGTCGTACCTGATCAACCGCCTGCAGCCGCTGCCCTTCGCGACACCCCTTATGGTCACGCTCAATCCGGCGCGCGAACCCGATCCGCAACAGGTCATCGCCGAGTTCGACTACGAGCATCCGATCTTCGACCGCGCCGCCATCGCGGCCCAGCAAACCCTGCCGCAGGTGCAGGGCGAGGGCGGCATCTGGCTGGCCGGCGCATGGAGCCGTTATGGCTTCCATGAAGACGGTCTGCTGTCCGCGCTGCGTGTCGCCAACCAGATGGGCGTGCTGGCGCCCTGGCAGGGCGCCAGCCTTCCGGTGGCAGCCTGATCGATGCAGACACAAGCGCAACTGCTGGTCGGCCATGTCATGCACCGGCGCCTGCGCCCGGTGACGCATGCCTTCGTCTATCCGGTGTTCTGCCTGCGCTTGCCGCTGCAAGGGCTGGCGAGCTGCAGCCGCGGCATCTTCTCGGTCGATCGCGCCAACCTGCTGAGCTTCCGCACCGGCGATCACGGCGCGCGTGACGGCAGTCCGCTACTGCCATGGATTCAGGCCCGCCTGCGCGAACGCGACCTGCCCGACGACGGCACGATCATCTTGCAGACCATGCCGCGCGTCTGCGGCTTTGTTTTCAATCCCGTCAGTTTCTGGTTCTGCCACGATCGCAGCGGTGCGCTGGTCGCGGTGCTGGCCGAGGTCAACAATACCTTCGGCGGCACCCACAGCTACCTGCTGCACAACCCCGACGGTGCCCCGCTGGCCGATGGCCAGGTGCTGCGCAGCGAGAAACGCTTCCACGTCTCGCCCTTCTGCGCGGTGGCCGGCGGCTACCGTTTCCGTTTTTTCCTCGACCGCGCCGTGCCGCGGGCATGCATCGACTATGACGACGCCGAGGGGCCGCTGCTGCTCACCAGCATTTCCGGCAAATCCCTGCCGATAACTTCCGGACGCCTGCTGCTGGCGTTTCTGCGCATGCCGCTGCTGACTTTCGGCGTCGTGGCGCGCATCCACTGGCAGGCACTGAAGCTCTGGCTCAAGGGGGTGCCTTTTCGCGGGGCGCGTCCCGGGCCAGACGCAAACCAAACCATTCCCCAACAGGAGCCGACTAAATGAACGAAGAAACCCTGACCCTGCGCAACTCAATGCCGATGGCACGCGATACGCGCCAGGTCTTCAAACTGCTTGAAGGCTTGCGTGACGGCCTGCTCGAGGTACGTCTGCCGGATGGTTCGGCCACCGTATTCGGTGACGGCCAACCGACGGCCATTCTCAGAGTGCATGACGAAACGATGTTCGGACTGGTGCTGGCGCGTGGCGACATCGGCCTGGCCGAATCGTATCTCGACGGGCTGTGGGATTCGCCGGACCTCGCGGGACTGCTGACGCTGCTGGCGAGGAACCGCGACAACCTCAGGAAAGCCGTCTATGGCGCCTGGCATGCATTGCTGGCGGCGCGCGTGCGCCACTGGTTCAACCGCAACAGCCGCGATGGCAGCCGGCGCAACATCATGGCGCACTACGATCTCGGCAACGATTTCTACCGACTCTGGCTCGACCCGGGCATGAGTTACTCGGCCGCGCTCTTCATTGTCCCCGACATGACCCTGGTAGAGGCGCAGGACGCCAAGAACCGGCGCATCCTCAAGCGGCTGCGGGCAATGCCGGGACAGCAGGTGCTGGAACTGGGCTGTGGCTGGGGCGGCTTTGCCGAGCTCGCCGAGCGGGAGGGCTTGCAAGTCACCGGCCTGACGCTCTCGCCGGCCCAGTTGGCGTGGGCGCAGCGCCGTGTCGCCAACGCCGACTTTCGCCTGCAGGACTATCGCGACCTGCGCGGACGTTTCGACCATATCGTCTCGATCGAGATGTTCGAGGCGGTCGGCGAACGCTGGTGGCCGGGCTACTTCCGCACCGTGGCCGCTGCGCTCGCGCCGCAGGGCAGGGCGGTGATCCAGAGCATCGTCATCCGCGACGACCTGTTCTCCGCTTACCGGAAGGGCACCGACTTCATCCAGCAGTACGTCTTTCCCGGCGGCATGCTGCCGTCGTGCACCGCTTTCCGTACCGCCGCCGCGCGTGCCGGCCTCGCCGTCACCGACGAGTTCGCTTTCGGCGCCGACTATGCGCGCACGCTCGTCCTCTGGCGCGAGGCTTTCGAGGCGAACTGGCCGCGCATCGCCAAGCTCGGTTTCGACGAGCGTTTCCGCCGTCTGTGGCGCATGTATCTGTGCTATTGCGAGGCCGGCTTCCGTGCCGGCAACATCGATGTCGTCCAGTTCTCTCTTGTCCAGCGCCCGGCGTAGCCTGCTGCTGGCCCTGCTGGGCTGGCCGCTGGCGGGCTTTGCCACCACGGCTTTCCCGCCAGAACTGCGCCGCTGGGGGCGGGGGGAATACCGCTATTTCGGCTTCCTTGTCTATGAAGCGACGTTGTGGGCGGCTGACGATCCGCTACGGCCACCGCTGGCCTTGCGCCTTGACTACAAGCGCAGCATCGCCGGCCGCGACATTGCCCGGGCGAGTATCAAAGCCATGCGCCCCATGGTCGCCGATGCTGCGCCGCTGGCGGACTGGGAAAAGTTCATGCTTGGCATCTTCCCGGACGTCAGTGACGGAGACCATATCCTCGGCGTCTGGCAGGCGGACGCGGTGAGCTTTCACCAAGGCGAGCGGCTGCTCGGCCGGGTGCAGGACGCGGCATTCGCCCGCGCCTTCTTCGGCATCTGGCTCGATGCAAAGACCAGTGATCCAGAATTGCGTGCCGCCCTGCTGCGGCGGGCCGCCTGAGCATGCCCGCCGCGCCTGTCCTCGCCTACGGCGTGCTTGGCTTGCCGCTGGCCTTCGCCGCCCTGCCACTGTATGTCCATGTGCCGCGCTTCTATGCCGAAACGACGGGGCTCGAACTCGCCACGCTGGGGGTGATCCTGCTGGTGGCGCGCCTGCTCGACGCCGGCACCGATCCCTGGTTCGGCTGGCTGGCCGATCGCGTGCGCCGACCGCACATGCTGGCCTGGGCGCTGTTGCCCTTTGCCTGCGGCTTCTTCGCCTTGCTGAATCCGCCCGCGACAAACGCAGCGGCATGGCTGTTCGCATCGCTGGCCTTGACCTACCTCGGCTTTTCCGCCGCCACCGTCGCCTATCAGGCCTGGGGTGCGGAGATCGGCAGAGACGCGCGTCAGCGCACGCGCCTCACCGCGGCGCGCGAAGGCTTCGGTCTGCTCGGCGTGGTGCTCGCTGCGGCGCTGCCTGGCCTGCTCGCGCCGCAGCCAGCCCAGGGAATCGCGCTACTGGCCTGGATACTGCCGCCGCTCCTGTTAGGCGCCGCGGCAACCACTTTCCGGTATCTCGGCATGGGCGCGGCATCTCATCTGCAAGCGCGGTCCTTGCGGCCGCTCTGGCCCAGCCTGCGCGCCACCCTGGCCGATGCCGCTTTCCGGCGTCTGCTGGTGGTCTTCGTTGCCAACGGCATTGCCGCGGCGCTGCCGGCAACCTTGTTCCTGTTCTTCGTCGCCGATGTGCTGCAGGCCGAACGGGTGAGCGGAGCATTGCTGGCGCTCTACTTCATCGCCGGTGCCGCCTCACTGCCGCTTTGGGTGAGGTTGGCTGCCCGGCGTGGCCGCGTTTTCGCCTGGCTGGCGTCGATGCTGCTGGCGATGGTGGCCTTCGCCGGCGCCAGCCTGCTCGGTCCCGGCGACCTGGCCGTCTTCACCGTGATCTGCCTGGCCTCGGGACTGGCCCTGGGCGCCGACCTCGCGCTGCCGGCCGCCATGGCGGCAGACCTGGGCGAGCGCCAGGGACAAAGCGGAGCCTGTTTCGGCGTGTGGAATTTCGTCACCAAGCTCAACCTTGCTCTCGCCGCGGGTCTAGCCCTGCCGCTGTTGGGTGGTTTGGGTTACGTGCCGGGCGGGTCCGCTGGGCTGCCGGCCCTGAGCTTTGCCTACGCCATCCTGCCCCTTGCCTTCAAGATGCTGGCGGCCATGTTGTTGTGGCGCTGGCGCCATTTTCTGGAGATCGACAAATGAAACTGCTGATTGCCGCCGCCCTTGCTATCGGCCTGGCCGGGTGCGCCGCCACAGGCGTCGAGGAATATCGCGCCACCACACCCGTGTTGAAGCTGGAGCACTATTTCAACGGACGGCTCGAAGCCTGGGGCATGTTCCAGGGCCGTTCCGGCGAGGTCAAAAAACGCTTCCACGTCGTCATCGATGCACGCTGGAATGGCAACTTCGGCGTGCTCGACGAGCACTTCCGTTGGTCCGACGGCACCGAATCGCAGCGCATCTGGACGCTGATCCGCCAGCCGGACGGCAGCTACCGCGGCAAAGCGGACGACGTGATCGGCGAAGCGATCGGCAAGGTGGCCGGTAATGCCCTGCACTGGCGCTATGTCATGGCCGTGCCGGTTGATGGCAAGACCTATCACGTCGCTTTCGACGACTGGATGTTCCTCATGGACGACAAGGTGATGCTGAATCGCTCGACGATGTCGAAGTGGGGCTTCCACCTCGGCGAAGTCACACTCAGCTTCATCAAGCGATGAATCCGCGGATTCGCGACTGGCAGGGCCGGCGCGTCTGGCTGGTGGGTGCCTCGACGGGCATCGGTGCGGCGCTGGCACAGCAACTGGCCGGGCAGGGCGCACACCTCGCCCTGTCGGCGCGCTCGCGCGGCAGGCTCGAATCGCTGGGCTGCGCCGGGGCGCTGGTGCTGCCTTGCGACGTCACCGACGCGGCGAGTCTCGCCGCCGCGCGCCAGGCATTGCTGGACGCCTGGGGCGGCATCGACCTGGTGATCTATCTGGCCGGCGACTACCGGCCGATGGGCGCGGCCGATTTCGACCTGACACAGGCGGAACGCATCGTGGCGGTGAATTTCACTGGCGCCATGAAACTGGCCGCCGCCGTGCTGCCCGACCTGCAGCCCGGCGGCGGTATCGCCTTCGTTGCCAGCGTCGCCGGCTATCGCGGCCTGCCGCGTGCGCTCGCCTACGGGCCGGGCAAGGCAGCGCTGATCCACTTTGCCGAATGCCTGCATCTTGAACTGGCCCCGCGCGGGGTGGGGGTCTGGGTCATCAATCCCGGCTTTGTCGCCACGCGTCTGACGGCGCAGAACGATTTCGCCATGCCGGCGCTCATCACCACGCCACAGGCCGCGCAGGCCATGCTCGCCGGGTTCCGCGCCAGCCGCTTCGAAATCCACTTTCCGCGGCGCTTCACCCGCGTCATGAAACTGCTCGCGCTGCTGCCGTATCGCTGGTACTTCCCCCTGATCCGCCGCTTTACCGGAGAATGACATGCAACTTGAACCCCTGATCGACTTCTATCAGAACCTGACGCCGGCGAGCGTCGCGGATTTCGGCAGCTTCTACAGCGACGATGCCTACTTCAAGGACCCGTTCAACGAGGTGCGCGGGCTGACCGCCATCCAGCGCATCTTCACCCACATGTTTAGCCAGGTGACGGAGCCGCGCTTCGTCATCACCGCGAAAGTCGGCGCTGGCGATACGGCGATGCTGGTCTGGGAGCTCGGTTTTCGCACGCGCCGGCTGGGGCACAAGGAAGCCATGATCTTGCGCGGCATGTCGCACCTCAGGTTCGATGCCGCCGGCAAGGTCTGCTTCCATCGCGACTACTGGGATACCGCCGAAGAGCTGTACATGAAGCTGCCGCTGCTGGGCGGCGTGCTGCGCGGCTTGCGCAAGGCCTTGTCAGCCTAGCGCGGCTATTTCTTCATTTGTCCTTGCACTAAAATGTATATGCCTATAATATACAAGAATGATTGATTTCGCCGGGATCACAGGCTTCGATTGGGATGAAGGCAATGCCCGAAAGAATGAAAAACATGGTGTTTCCATGGCGGAAGCAGAACAGGTGTTCTTCAATGCCCCATTGTTGTTGCTGACCGACGACGGGCACAGCCAGCAGGAGACAAGAGAACATGCACTTGGCAAAACGGATGAAGGGCGACTTCTGCACATTTCATTTACCTTGCGCATGTCCGGCCAGCTGATCCGCGTCATCTCGGCGCGCGCCATGCACCGCAAGGAGCGAGCAATTTATGAACAAGCCAACTAAGAAGATTCCGCAATTCGCCAACGAGGCGGAGGAACGCGCTTTTTGGGAATCGCATGATTCGGCGGATTATCTCGACTGGTCGAAGGCGCAGCGTGTCGTTCTGCCAAACCTGAAGCCCACGACCAAGACGATTTCGCTACGTCTGCCGCAGCATCTGCTCGACTCGATCAAGGCCGCCGCCAATGCCCGCGATGTTCCCTACCAGTCGTTGATCAAGGTCTGGTTGCAGGAAAAGTTACACACGCATTAAGCAAGCGGCGCGGATGCTGGCGCCGTACCTCATGCGGGGCACGCCGTCCCGCCAGCGCCGACTTTCGTGCAGAATGCCGACATGACACCCGCACAGTTCATCGCCCGCTGGAAAGACAATCCGCTTTCCGAACGCGCCGGGGCGCAAGCGCATTTCGATGACCTGTGCGACCTGCTTGGCGTCGACAAGCCGCGCGATTCCGACAACTACTGTTTCGAGCGGGGCGCCGGCAAGGCCAGCGGCGGCGACGGCTGGGCCGATGTCTGGAAGCGCGGCCACTTTGGCTGGGAAAACAAGCGGCCGGGACGCGACCTGCGCGCGGCGCTCAAGCAACTGACCGACTATTCGCTGGAGCTTGAGAATCCTCCTCTGCTGGTCGTCTGCGACCGCGAGCGCATCGAGATTCACACCGCCTTCACCGGCTATCCCGACGAACCGCGCAGTATTCTCATCGCCGACCTCGATCAGCCGGAGCATCTGCAAACCTTGCGCTGGGTGTTCACCGATCCAGAAAAGCTGCGGCCGGTGAAGTCGCTGGCCGCGATCACCGAAGAAGCTGCCGGCCAGTTCGGCGCGCTGGCCGAAACCCTGCGTGGGCGCGGGCTCGAAGCCCAGCCGGTCGCGCACTTCCTCATCCAGTGCCTGTTCTGCATGTTCGCCGAGGACGAGAACCTGCTGCCACGCGGCATTTTCACCGGGCTGCTCACCAAGGCGGCCGCCGATCCGGCGCGGGCCACCAACCGGCTGGCCGCGCTGTTCAGTGCGATGCGCGACGGCGGCGATTACGGCAACGAAACCATCGCCTGGTTCAACGGTGGCCTGTTCGCCACCGTGGAGGTTCCGGCGCTGACGCGCGAGGACGTGGTCGCACTGCAACGCGCCGCCGACATGGACTGGCGCAACATCGACCCCTCGATCTTCGGCACACTCTTTGAACGCGGGCTCAACCCCTCCAAGCGCTCGCAGCTCGGCGCGCACTACACCGATCCGGCCACCATCATGCGGCTGATCGAGCCGGTCATCGTGCGGCCGCTCATGGCCGCATGGCAGGCCGCCAGAAGCGAAATTGCTGCGCGGCTGGCGAAATCGAAGAAGCATGGCGACAAGGCGCACAAAGATGCGGACGCGATCTTTAAGCACTACCTCGAACGCCTGCGCAACTATCGTGTGCTCGACCCCGCCTGCGGCAGCGGCAACTTTCTCTATCTCGCGCTCAAGGCGCTGAAAGACCTCGAACGCCGCACCAACACCGAAGCCGAGGCGCTTGGCCTGCAACGGCAGGTGGGCATAGAAGTCTCGCCCGCCAACGTGCTGGGCATCGAACTCGACCCCTACGCCGCCGAACTCGCGCGCGTCACTGTCTGGATCGGCGAGATTCAATGGATGCTGAGAAACGGCTATCCGGTTTCCGCCCAGCCGATCCTCCAACCGCTCGACACCATCGAGAACCGCGATGCCTTGGTGAAAGTCGGCGCTGGCGAGACGGCGATTGAATCAGAATGGCCGGCCTGCGATGCCATCGTCGGCAATCCACCCTTCCTCGGCGACAAGGTGATGCGCAGCCAGCTTGGCGCGGACTACACTGACACGCTGCGTGCGTGCTACGAGGGCCGTGTGCCGGGCGGCGCCGATTTCGTCACCTACTGGTTCGAGAAGGCGCGGGCGCAGATCGAGGCAGGCAAATGCCGAGCGGCCGGACTCGTCGGCACCAACAGCGTGCGCGGCGGCGCCAACCGCAAGGTGCTCGACCGCGTCGTCGCCAGCGGACGCATCTTCGAGGCATGGAGCGACGAGCCGTGGATCAACGAAGGCGCGGCGGTGCGCGTGTCGCTGGTGTGCTTCGGCGCGGCCGATGCGCCGATGGGCAGCCTCGACGGGCGCCTTGCAGCGACCATACACGCCGACCTGACGGCGGGCGCCGGGCTCGACTTGGCGACCGCCAAAGCGTTGCCGGAGAACGCGGCGACGACCTACCTCGGCATCCAGAAGACCGGCCCCTTCGACATTCCCGGCGATCTTGCCCGCCAGTGGCTGGCGCAGCCGAACCCGCACGGTCGCCCGAACAGTGAAGTGGTCAAGCCGTGGTTCAACGGCCTCGACATTACGCGGCGCAACCGCGACTACTGGATCATCGACTTCGGCACCGACATGGCAGAAGCTGACGCCTGCTTCTACGAAGCGCCCTTCTCCTACGCCAAAACACGTGTGCAGCCAACCCGCGCCGGCAACCGCGTATCGGATACCAGCGAAACTTGGTGGCTGTTTCATAGGCCACGCCCGGCGATGCGCCAAGCCACGGCGAAGCTCTCGCGCTTCATCGTGACGCCCGAGGTGTCCAAGCACCGCGTCTTCGCATGGATCGCGCCGCCCATCGTGCCGGACAAGAACTTGACCGTCGTCGCCCGCACCGATGACGCCACCTTCGGCATCCTCCATTCGCGCTTCCACGAGCTCTGGTCGCTGCGGCTCGGCACGTCGCTCGAAGACCGACCGCGCTACACGCCGACCACCACCTTTGAAACCTTCCCGTTTCCCGCCGGCCTGACGCCGCGCGACACAGCGCCCGTGGCGGGCCAGGCGTCGCCGCCGTGCATGGCGCCGCAGATTCCCGCCGCGAACATCGCCGCCGCCGCGCGGCGGCTCGTCGAGTTGCGCGAAAACTGGCTCAACCCGCCGGAATGGACGGAGCGCGTTCCCGAAATCGTGCCTGGCTATCCCGACCGCATCGTCGCCAGACCCGGCCACGAAGCCGACCTCAAGAAACGCACCTTGACCAACCTCTACAACGCTCGCCCGGCCTGGCTCGATAACGCCCACAAGGCGCTCGACGCGGCGGTCGCCACCGCCTACGGCTGGAACGATTACACGCAGGAGATGTCGGACGATGAAATCCTGCGCCGGCTTCTTGCTCTAAACTTGGCGCGTGCGGCTCAATCAACAGGAGGAAAACCGTGACCATCGCCGAACAAATCGCTCGCATTGCTGGCACCTTGCCCGAATCACTGGCAAGGGAAGCGCTCGATTTCGTCCGCTTCCTGCAAGCACGCGAACGCGGGGAGTTCAACGATTGGCAAAACGCCCAGACGGTTTCACTCTCGCATGTATGGGACAACGCCGATGACGAGGCCTGGAATGACGTACCACTCAGGTGACATCGTTCTGGTGCCTTTCCCTTTCACGGATATGTCCGCCAGCAAGCGTCGCCCTGCATTATTGTTGCGCAACCTTGGGGAATTCGGCGGAAGCTATGCCGTGATGGAACCGGCGCAGGTGCATTACCGGGTCGTCGATGGGGAGTAGGGCCGTACCCCATGCGGGCCACGCCGTCCTGCCAGCGCCGACTTTTACCGCCAAGCTTCATCAATGACCGACTGCAATAACTCCTGTAGCTGCGCTGCCGCTGCCGCAACCGCTGAAGCGAAAACCTTGCGCTGGCTGCTCGGCATCAATGCGCTCATGTTTGTCGTGGAAATCGTCACGGGCTGGTTGGCGCAATCGACCGGTTTGATCGCCGATTCGCTGGACATGCTTGCCGACGCGGCGGTCTACGGGCTCGCCCTTTACGCCGTTGGTCACGCCGGCCGCCAGCTCGGCGCGGCGCGGCTGTCCGGCTGGCTGCAAATGCTGCTGGCGTTCGGCGTCCTGAGCGAGGTGGTGCGGCGCTGGCTGTTCGGCAGCGCGCCCGAACCGCTGCCGATGATGGGCATCGCGCTGCTCGCCCTGGTGGCCAACGTGACCTGCCTGGCACTGCTGGCGCGGCACCGCGATGGCGGCGCGCACATGCGGGCGAGCTGGATCTTCTCGACCAACGATGTGCTCGCCAATCTCGGCGTGATCCTTGCCGGTGCGCTGGTGGCCTGGACCGGTTCCAACATTCCCGACCTGCTGATCGGCCTGTTGATTGCCTTGCTGGTGCTCAACGGCGCACGGCGCATCCTGCAACTGCGGGCTAGCGGCTGACCAGCATCCTTTTCAGTTCCGGCACGCAGGAACCGCAAGTGGTTCCGCATTTGAGCTTTTCCTGCAAGGCAGACAGGTCGGCGCCGGCAGCGATTTCCCGGCGGATCGCGTCTTCCGGCACGTCGAGGCAGTTGCAGATGATGCGGCGCGGCGCGGCGGCGGCGATGGGCGGTGTGGCGCGGGGGGCGAAGAGCCAGCGGCGCAGAGCATCCACGGCGACACCGTCGCGGATCGCGGTGTGCAGCCAGCCACCGGCGGCATCTTCGCCGGCGAGCAGCATGCCGGTCAGTCGGTCGGCCTGGATGCGCGCCCGTTTGACAACGCTTCTGGCCGGATCCTGGTAGTTGAGACAAACATCGGCCGGCAAATCGAGCACCTGAGCCAGCCCCTCGATGCGTTCCACCGACAGCGGGGCTTTGCTGGCGATGCGCAGGGCGATGAGTGGTCGTTCGCGCCCGTCCAGCGTAAGGGATGCATAGTCGAAGCCGGCGAGCAGCGGTTCAAGGCGTGCGCGCCATTGCAGCACTTGTTCCTGGGCTTCCGGCGTACTGTCCGCTGCGCGCAGCAGGAGCATGCGCCAGGGCAGTTCGGCCGGGGCGATGCGCAGGGCGGCGTGCTTGAGTTCGGGCTGCTTCGAAATGGGGTCGCAACTGGAGAGCGTCAGGGCATTGACGCCGTCATGCGACAGGCTGCGCCGCCCCCAGTGCATGGCGAGAAAAACCTGTCCCGGCTTGACTTCATCGCTGGCCGCCAGTGGCAGGACGATTTCGCCGCGCCGGCTCTTCACCCGCATCAACTGGCCCGCCTGCCAGCCACGCCGTTGCAGGTCGGACGCGTGGATTTGCAGGCACGGCTCGGGTTCGTGGGCGTAGAGGCGCGGGATGCGGCCGGTGCGGCTCATGCCGTGCCACTGGTCGCGCAGCCGGCCGGTGATGAGCCGGAAGGGGTGGCGGGCGTCGGGCGATTCGGCGGTGAGGCGGGTATCGATGGGGATGAACTTCGCCCGAAAGTCGGCGCTGGCGAAACGGCGATCTTCATAGAGCCGCTCCTTTCCTGAACTCGCGCCGGCGGGAAAGGGCCACTGCTGCGGGCCGCGCTCATCGAGTATGGCGTGCGACAGGCCGCCGATGTCGAGGTCGCGGCCGACGGTGGTGTTAACGTGTTCGGCGAAGACCTCGGCGGGAGAAGCAAAGGCGAAGCGTTCTGCGCGCGCCAAGTCATTCACCGTGCCGCGCGCTCCCACCGCGCCGCGCGCTCCTTGAGTTGCCGTCTCGCCAGCGCCGACTTTTGCCGGCGTCGTCCCGCCGGCCTCCATTTTTTGGCCCAGCGCGAGCGCGAAGTCGCGGGCGATGCGCCAGTCGGCGCGCGCCTCCCCGGGCGGCGGCACGGCGGCGCGTACGCGCGAGATGCGGCGTTCGGAGTTGGTCACCGTGCCGTCCTTTTCGCCCCAGGTCGCGGCGGGCAGCAGCAGGTCGGCGTAGGCCGCGGTTTCCGTGTCGCCCCAGGCGTCCTGCACAACGACGAATTCAGCATTGGTCAGGGCAGTGCGGACTTTCGTCAGGTCGGGCAGCGACTGGGCCGGGTTGGTGCAGGCGATCCAGACCGCCTTGATGCTGCCATCGGCCAGCGCATCGAAGAGTTCAACGGCCGTCTTGCCGGGCTTTTCCGGCAGCGCGGGGATGCCCCAGAGCTGCGCGAGATCGGCGCGGTCTGCGGCGGAGGCCAGGTTGCGATGGCCGGGCAGCAGGTTCGCCATCGTGCCGGTTTCGCGGCCGCCCATGGCGTTGGGCTGGCCGGTCAGCGAGAACGGCCCCATGCCGGGTTGGCCGATCTTGCCAGTGGCGAGGTGCAGATGGATCAGCGCGGCACCGTTGCTGGTGCCATGAATGGACTGATTGAGGCCCTGGCACCAGAAGGAGAGCGGGGCCTGCGCGGTGCCGAACATCCGCGCGGCGGTGACGATTTCTTCGGCTTTCAGCCCGCAGGCGGCGGCCACCGCGCCGGGGGTGAATTCGGCGAGTTGGGCGCGCAGGTCGCCGAATCCGCTAGTGTGTTCCGCGATGAAGGCATTGTCGGTCAGGCCCTCCCAGAGCAGCACGTGGAGCATGGCCGAATAGAGCAGGGCGTCGGCACCCGGCGCGATGGCGAGATGCAGGTCGGCGCCGGCGGCGGTGTCGGTGCGACGCGGATCGACGACGATGAGCTTCAGCTCTGGATTTTTCTCGCGCGCCGCCTCGATGCGGCGGAAGACGACGGGGTGCGCGTAGGCGGTATTCGAGCCGGCAATCAGCATCAGATCGGCCAGGTCGATGTCCGCATAGCTGCAGGGAACCGCATCGGAACCGAGCGTCGCCTTGTAGGCGGCGACGGCCGACGACATGCACAGGCGCGAGTTCGAGTCGATGTTGTTGGTGCCGACCAGCGCCCGTGCCAGTTTGTTGAAGACGTAGTAATCCTCGGTCAGCAACTGGCCGGAGACGTAGAAGGCGACGGCATCGGGTCCGTGTTCTTTGATGATCGCCGCGAAGCGCTCGGCGGCGACATCGAGGGCGCGGTCCCAGGAAGTCGGCGCTGGCAGGACGGTGCGGCTCTCGCGCAACAGCGGCACGGTGGCGCGGCCGGTTTGCACGGCGGCCAGGTGCAGGGTGTTGCCTTTCGAGCAGAGCTTGCCGTAGTTGGCCGGATGATCCGGATCACCCCTGACCCCGACAATGTGATTGCCGGCCGACTGGATGATCACGCCGCAGCCGACGCCGCAATAACAGCAGATGCTGCGGGTCTCCACGAGGTCGCGGTTCATCACACGTCGATCCACACCACGCCGTCCGTCAGCTTGACGGCGAAGGACTTTGCACACCCCTGGTCAGGCGCCACGGCTTCCCCGCTTTCGAGCTGGATCTTCCACGAGTGCATCGGGCAGGTGACGACCTTGCCGGCGACCAAGCCCTGCGACAGTTGCCCCCCCTTGTGCGGACATTTGTCGTGCAGGGCGAAGACTTCGTCGTCGGCGGTGCGGAAGACCGCGATGTCGCCCTTGGGCGATTTGACGACGCGGCTGCCAAGGCGGGGAATGTCGTCCAGCGCGCAGAGTTTTTTCCAATCGTTCATGGTTTCATATCTCCAGGGTTTCATATTCGCGGCGCGCCGCCGGCTGGGCGACTGCCTGCGCCCAGGGGTCTTCGTAGTCCTGCAGCGCGTACAGCAGGCGCTCGTAAAGTTCACCGCGCCGCGCCGCATCCTCGACGATGATCTGCTTCACATAATCGAGGCCTACCCTTGCGACATAGTGGCAGGTGCGTTCGAGGTAATAGGCTTCCTCGCGATAGAGCTGCAGGAAGGCTCCTGAATATTCAAGAACCTCGGCATCACTGCCCACCTTGCACAGGAACATGGCGATCTCGGTCTTGATGCCGCCGTTGCCGGCGACGTAGAGCTCATAACCCGAGTCGACACCGATCACGCCGATGTCCTTGATGCCGGCTTCGGCACAGTTCCGCGGACAACCGCTGACCGCGAGTTTCACCTTGTGCGGCGCCCACATGCCAAAGAGCATTTTCTCCAGCTTGACGCCCATGCTCATCGAGAGTTGGGTGCCGAAGCGGCAGTGCTCGGCGCCGACGCAGGTTTTCACGGTGCGGATCGACTTGCCGTAGGCGTGGCCGGAAACCAGCCCGGCCTTGCCCAAATCTTCCCAGACCTTGGGCAGGTCGCCCTTGCGGATGCCGAGCAGGTCGATGCGCGCGCCGCCGGTCATCTTGACGGTCGGCACCTGGTATTTCTCGGCGACGGCGGCGATCACGCGCAGTTCGTTCGGCGTGGTCAGGCCGCCCCACATGCGCGGCACGACCGAGAAGGTGCCGTCCCGCTGAATGTTGGCGTGGGCGCGTTCGTTGATGAAACGGCTTTGCGGGTCGTCCTCGGCTTCTTTTGGCCAGGACGAGATCAGATAGTAGTTGAGGGCCGGGCGGCAGGTGGCGCAGCCGTTCGGCGTTTTCCAGTCGAGCGCCCGCAGGGTGTCCGGAATGTTCAGCAGGTGCTGGTCGCGGATGGCGGCCCGCACCTCGCCATGCGTGTGGTCCGTGCAACCGCACACCGGCTTGTTCTTGCTGTCCGACGGCTGATAGGCACCGCCGACGGTCGAGGCGAGCAGTTGTTCGACGAGCCCGGTGCAGGAGCCACAGCTCGACGACGCCTTGGTGTGCTTGCGCACGTCCTCCACCGTAAATAGGCCATGCGTCTTGATCGCGCGGACGATGTCGCCCTTGCAGACGCCGTTGCAGCCGCAAACTTCGGCCGTGTCGGGCATCGTGGCCGCCTTGACCTGCCCGGAGTGGCCGACGTCGCCCACATGGTTCTGTCCGAACATCAGGTGATCGCGGATTGCGGCGATGCTCTGCTGGTTCTTCAGCAACTGGAAATACCAGGCACCGTCGGCGGTGTCGCCGTAGAGCACGGCGCCGGCGAGATGATCACCCTGGATGACGAGTTTCTTGTAGACGCCGCCGGACGGATCGGCGAGGACGATTTCTTCCATCCCCTCGCCGCCCATGAAGTTGCCGGCCGAGAACACATCGATGCCGGTGACCTTGAGCTTGGTCGACGTGACCGAGCCGCTGTAACGGCCGATGCCCATCTGCGCGAGGTGGTTGGCGCAGACCCTGGCCTGTTCGAAGAGCGGGGCAACCAGACCGTAGGCGATCCCCCGGTGCGCGACGCATTCGCCGACGGCATAAACCTTCGGGTCGTAGGTCTGCAGCGTGTCGTCGACGACGATGCCTCGTTCGCAGCGGATGCCGGCCGATTCGGCCAGCGCGGTATTGGGGCGGATGCCGACGGCCATCACGACCAGGTCGGCCGGGATGCCCGTGCCGTCCTTGAAGCGGATGGCGGCGACGCGGCCGCTTTCTCCGGCAACCAGTTCCGCCGTCTGCTTGCCGAGCAGGAACTTCAGCCCCTTGGCTTCGAGCGAGGCCTGCAGCAGGTCGGCGGCGGGCTTGTCGAGCTGGCGTTCCATGATCCAGTCGGCCAGATGCACGACGGTGACGTCCATGCCCCGGAGCTTGAGGCCGTTGGCCGCCTCCAGGCCGAGCAGCCCGGCGCCGATCACGACGGCGTGACTGTGATGCTTGGCTGCCTCGATCATCGCTTCCGTGTCGGCGATGTCCCGATAGGCGATCACCCCCGGCAGGTCCTTGCCCGGTACCGGCAGGATGAAAGGCGCGGAGCCGGTGGCGAGCAATAGCCTGTCGTAGCTGGTTTCAGTGCCGTCGGCAGCGATGACCTTGCGTGCCTTGCGATCGATCTTCGTCACCTGCTTGCCGGTGTGCAGGGTGATGCCGTTGTCGCGGTACCAGTCCAGGTCGTTGAGGACGATGTCGGGCAGCGTCATCTCGCCGGCCAGCACCGGCGAGAGCAGGATGCGGTTGTAGTTGGGATGCGGCTCGGCGCCGAACACGGTGATCTCGTAGAGATCGGGCGCGAGCTTGAGCAGTTCTTCGAGGGTGCGGCAGCCGGCCATGCCGTTGCCGACCATGACGAGTTTCTGTTTATTCATGAAGATATCCTTAGGCGGCGATGGGGTGACTCTGTTTGGCGTAAAGGAACTCGATCACCGCCGAGCGGCAATCCATGTAGCGCGGGTCGTGCGCCAGCGCGATGCGGTTGCGCGGGCGCGGCAGATCGATGCTGAGGATTTCGCCGATGGTGGCCGCCGGGCCGTTGGTCATCATGACGATGCGGTCGGAGAGCAGCACCGCCTCATCGACATCGTGCGTGACCATCACCACGGTCGCCTGGGTGGCGTCGCAGATTTTCATCAGCTCATCCTGCAAGCGGGCGCGGGTGAGGGCGTCGAGCGCGCCGAAGGGCTCGTCCATCAGCAGCACCTTCGGCTCCATCGCCAGCGCACGGGCGATACCGACGCGCTGCTTCATGCCGCCGGAGATCTCGCCCGGATACTTGTGCATGGCGTGGCCAAGGCCGACCATTTCGAGGACGCGCGTGGTGCGTTCCTTCAATTGCTGTTTCGATTCAGTCTTGCTGAACACCCGTTCGACGCCGAGATGGACGTTCTCGAAACAGCTCAGCCAGGGCAGCAGCGAGTGGTTCTGAAACACCACCGCACGTTCCGGGCCGGGGCCGGGAATCTCGCGCCCGGCGCAGAGCATCACGCCGGAGGTCGGCAGCGTGAGGCCGGCGATCAGGTTGAGCAGGGTGGACTTGCCGCAGCCCGAGTGGCCGATCAGCGAGACGAACTCACCCTGACGGATGTTCAGGTGGATGTCGGTGAGGGCGACGAACTTGCCCTTCTTGGTGTCGAAACTCATGCCGACCTTTTCGACTTGTACGAATTTTTCTGGGCTCATATCAGGACTCCGTATGCAGGCGCTTGGCCAGGAACACTAACGCCTGTTCGAGAATCAGCCCGACGATGCCGATGACGAAGATGGCGATGATGATGTGCTCGACCTTGAGGTTGTTCCACTCGTCCCACACCCAGAAGCCGATGCCGACGCCGCCGGTGAGCATCTCCGCCGCGACGATTACCAGCCACGCAGTCCCGATCGACAGCCGGATGCCGGTGAGCATGTAGGGCAGCACGCTGGGTAAGAGGATCTTGGTGAGAATCTTCCACTCGGAGAGGTTGAGCACGCGCGCGACGTTGAGATAATCCTGTGGCACGCGCATCACGCCCTGGGCGGTGTTCATGATCATCGGCCAGATGGAGCAGATGAAGATCGTCCAGATGGCGGCCGGGTCGGCCCGTTGAAACACCAGCAGGCCGATCGGCAACCAGGCCAGGGGGCTGACCGGCCGCAGCAGGCTGATGATCGGGTTGATCATGCTGGCCATGGTGGCGAAGCGGCCGAGAATGAAGCCAACCGGGATGCCCACCAGCGCAGCGATGCCGAAGCCGATACCGACGCGTTCCAGCGAGGCGAGAATGTTCCAGCCGATGCCCTGGTCGTTCGGCCCGTTGCTGTAGAACGGGTCGGCGAAGAGAATGGCCGCGGCGTCCCAGGTTTTGCCTGGCGTCGGGATGCTGCCACCGTTCACCGTCGCCAGATGCCAGATGCCGATCAGCAGGGCCATGCCGATCAGTGGCGGCAGCACCGCAGCGAGGAATGCCCGCATGACTGCGGCATCCTGCTCCATGCTGCTCGGCCCGGCGAGTTGCGAAGGCGCCGGCGGCGGCGGGACACTCAGCCCGACTTTGCGGATCGGGGTGACCGGCGCCGCCGTCCCGCCAGCGCCGACTTTTTCAAGTGCATCGACGGTAATCTCGGTCATCTCGCTCTCCTTGTGCATGTGTCCTTACACCTTGACCTTGAAGCCGTCGGCATATTTCTTCGGGTCCTTGCCGTTCCAGACCACGCCGTCGATCAGCTTCGATTCGCGCATCTCGCTCTTGGGCACGGCAACCTTGAGTTGGCTGGCGGCTTCCTTGTAGAGCGCGATCTGGTTGACCTTCTTCGCCACGGCGAGGTAGTCGGGATGGTCCTTGAGCAGACCCCAGCGCTTGTGCTGGGTCAAAAACCACATGCCATCCGACAGATAGGGGAAGTTCACCGCGCCATCGTTGTGGAACTTCATGTAGTTCTTATCCGACCAGCCCTTGCCGATGCCGTTTTCATACTGACCGATCATGCGGCCGCGAATCACGTCGACGTCGGTATTGACGTAAGACTTGGCCGCGATGGTCTCTGCTGTCTTGCTGCGGTTGGCGGCGGAAGCATCGATCCACATCGAGGCTTCCAGCACGGCCATGATCATGGCGCGAGCGGTGTTCGGATATTTATTTGTGAAATCGGCGGTCGTACCCAGCACTTTCTCCGGGTGATCGACCCAGATGTCCTGCGAGGTGGCGGCAGTGAAGCCCACCTTGTCGATGATGGCGCGCTGGTTCCAGGGCTCGCCGACGCAGAAACCGTCCATGCTGCCCACGCGCGCGTTGGCCACCATCTGCGGCGGCGGCACGACGATGGTCTTGACGTCCTTCATCGGGTTGATGCCGTAGGTCGCCAGCCAGTAATAGAGCCACATGGCGTGCGTGCCGGTCGGAAAAGTCTGGGCGAAGGTGTATTCCTTTTCCTTCTTCGCCACCAGCGCGGCCAGGCTCGGGCCATCTATTGCGCCCTTGTCCTTCATCTGGTTCGCCAGCGAGATACCCTGGCCGTTGTTGTTGATCGTCATGAGCACCGACATGTCCTTCTTCGGGCCACCAATGCCGAGTTGCACACCGTAGATCAGGCCATAGAGCACATGGGCGGCATCGAGTTCGCCGTTGACCAACTTGTCACGCACGCCAGCCCACGAGGCTTCCTTGGTCGGCACGATCTTGATGCCGTATTTCTTGTCGAAACCCATTACCGACGCCATGACGACGGAGGCACAGTCGGTGAGCGGGATGAAACCGATGCGCACTTCTTCCTTCTCGGGCTTGTCGGAACCGGCTGCCCATGCCGCGGAACGAAGTCCGGGGGGCAGGGCGCTCATGAGCGCGGCACCGGCGGCCAATTGCAGACCATGGCGCAGGAAGTCGCGCTTGGAAGTTTCGACGGGAGCAGGGCAGGCAGGCAGGATAGTGGGTTCATGTTTCATCTCGATCTCCGAAGGACAATAAAAAACGGCGTCGATCACTGCCCGATAAAAAATACGGGGCAAAGATCAGACGCCGTTGTCTGTTGGTCGAACCGCCGTTGGCTCGACACTCAATGTCTATTCAGCAATCGCCGTGCCAGTTCCCATTCAAGTCGACAATATCAATATGATTCATGTGCTTGGATATGAAAGTCGGCGCTGGCGGTACGGCGTCGCCGTCCTCCATGCTGCACTGCATATGTGCGGGAATGCTTATAAAGGCACCAAACCGGGGCGTAGGTCAAAGCAGCAACCTGGCCATATCGACCAGATTGGCGGCCACCTTGGCGAGCGGCTGCGACTGCTCCATCGCCAGTTTGCGCAAGGCGGCGTAGGCGGCATCCTCGTCGAGGCCGCGGCTTTTCATCAGGATGCCCTTGGCCTTGTCGATGAGCTTGCGCTCGGACAGCTTGCGGCCGGCATCGGCCAGTTCGCGCTTCATGGATTGATGTTCATCGAAACGCGCGACCGCGACATCGACGACCGGTTTCAGGCGGCCGATGTCGAAGCCATCGACGACATAGGCGGCCACGCCGGCCTGGATCGCCGAGCGGATCGTGCCGCTGTCGCCGTCCTGCGAGAACATCACCACCGGGCGCGGCATGTCGCGGTTCATCACCGCCAGATGCTCCAGCGTGTCGCGTGACGGCGATTCGGTTTCGATCAGGATGATGTCCGGCTTTATCTCCTCGATGCGCTCGATCAGTTCCTGCGCCGAGGGCAGCACGGCAGCAACCTGATGCCCGGCCTGGATCAGCCCGCTGCAGATATCCACCGCACGCTTCTGCGATTCGTCGATTACGAGGATGCGGGCCATGGGCTAGGGAATATCGGGAAAGACATGCATCTCTTACGCAATAAACGTACCCGGTTGCGCCTGATCGGCGGCGAACCCATCAAAAGCCGTTCTTTTCCTCGATCAGGCAGCGCAGCAGGGCCAACTCGTCGGGCGTAACCGCGGCGTCGGAATCCTCCCCGCGAAAATGCCGCCGGAAGGCGGTCAGGGCGGCCTGCGGGTCGGACACGTCGTAGCCGAAAGCCCGCAACAACAAGTTCGCATCGGCGAATTCGAGCGGCGTCGGCGACGGATCGCGACACCAGACCCCGAAACCGGCCTCCGCCAGTTGCTGCCAGGGAAAATAGCGGCTCGGATCGACCTTGCGGCGCGGCGCGACATCGCCATGGCCGAGAACATTCGCCGGCGGAAACGGGTAGCGCGTCTGCAAATCCTGCAACAGGGCGAGCAGGGCGGTGATCTGGACTTCCGGGAAGGGTTCAGCGCCGTTGTTGTCCAGTTCGATGCCGATCGATGCCGAGTTGAGGTCGGTGTTGCCGCCCCAGTATGAAACGCCGGCATGCCAGGCCCGCCGGCGTTCATCCACCAGTTGGTAGAGCCTGCCGTCGCGGTCGATCAGGTAATGCGAGCTCACCTTGCGGGCCGGGTCGGTCAGCGTGCGCAGCGCATCCGCCGCACGGTCGTTCGACGTCTGGTGCAGGATCACGTAGTTGGGTCGCCGCTCGTCATGGTTCGGCGACGGCACGCTGATCGGCTGCCCCGGAGCACCGGTCGGCAACGGGGCGCAGGCGGCCAGCAGCAGGCAGGCGCACAACAGCAGCCATCTGAGCGGCAATAACCGCAGATCAACTCCGGCTCCGTCATTCCGGCGCATGCCGGAATCCAGTGGATTCAATAACCTGGACACCGGCCTGCGCCGGTGTGACGAATTGATCAACGTTTCCCTGAAAGTATCGAACCAGATCAGCATGGTGACTATTCTGGCTTAATGTTGCTCATCTGTGCGCGCGTAAACATGTAAAGTTTGATGCATTTGAACCGCCGGATTAAAGACGTCACCATGAATCTCAATTTACGCACGCTGCTTATTGCATCGACGATTGTGGCATTGCTTCTGGGTGCCTGTGGCCGTGAGCCAACGCACCCGTCCTTGCCACCGGGAACTGTCGTTCTGGCGATTGGTGATAGCGTGACCTTCGGTACCGGTGCCGCGTCCGGCGAGGATTACCCGACGCAACTGGCATCCATCACCGGTTGGGCCATCCTGAACCACGGCATTCCCGGGGACACCTCTGCCGGGTTGCAGGCAAGAGTCGACACGGTGCTCAGTGAAACGAATCCCGCGCTGGTGATCGTCGAAATTGGCGGCAACGATTTTCTGCGTCGCCAACCAGAAGCCGAAACAAAAGAGAACGTTCGCGCCATCCTGAAACGCATCAAGCAGTCGGGGATTCCGGTGGTGCTGGTTGCGACACCGAAGTTTTCCCCACTTGGGGCTGCGATCGGCTTGTTACCCGATGCCCCGATCTACGCGGAACTTGCCGAAGAAGAAAAGGTTCCACTGGTGCCGGATATCTTCGCCAGGGTGCTCGCCGATACCAAGCTGAAATCCGATCACATCCACCCGAACGCGGCGGGATACCGCAAGCTTGCCGAAGGCATTGCCGCCGAACTTGTCAATTACGGATTTGTCGCGAAGAAATGAGAGAGACATGAGTATCCAAACCATTCTGCGCATGGGCGATCCCCGCTTGCTGGAGATTGCCCGGCCTGTCCAAGACTTCGCCGATCCGCAACTCGCTGGCCTGATCGAGGACATGTTCGACACCATGGCGGCGGCCGGTGGCGTCGGCCTCGCGGCACCGCAGATCGGCAGCGGTTTGCAGGTGGTGATCTTCGGCTTCGAGAAAAGCGAACGCTATCCTGATGCCGAAGCTGTGCCGCAGACCATCCTGATCAATCCCGTCATCACGCCCCTGTCGGACGAGGAGGAACTGGGGTGGGAAGGGTGCCTGTCGGTTCCCGGCCTGCGCGGCGAGGTGCCGCGGTATAAACGCATCCGTTACCAGGGGTTCGACCCGGAAGGAAAAGCGATTGACCGCACGGTGGATGGTTTTCATGCCCGGGTGGTGCAGCACGAGTGCGATCACCTGATCGGGAAGTTGTACCCGATGCGAATGCGGGATTTCACCCGTTTTGGCTATACCGATGTACTCTTCCCCGAGATGACTCAGGATATCTAAAGATATGCTGATCAAGTCCAGATTCGTCATTCCGGCGAAAGCCGGAATCCAGGAAAATCAACAAGCTGGACACCGGCCTGCGCCGGTGTGACGGACGTGATCAGTAATTCCCTAGATAATTGATGCGCCCAGTCAAAACCTACGGAAAACCAGTGGAAAACCCGCAAGCCCCCATCGAAATCGAGACCAGCGCCAATCCGGAATTTGCGGTGATCTGGATGCATGGCCTTGGCGCGGATGGCTCCGATTTTGTTCCCGTCGTGCCCGAATTGGGGCTGGGTGACACGCCGGCGGTCCGTTTCGTCTTTCCCCACGCACCCGAGATTCCGGTCACCTGCAACGGTGGTTATGTCATGCGGGCCTGGTACGACATCATGTCACTTGAGCCGGGGAGTCGGCAGGTCGATGAAGCGGGAATCGTGCAATCCCGGCAAATGATTCGCACCCTGATCGCGCGCGAGAACCAGCGCGGAATTCCCAGCCGCAGGATCTTTCTCGCCGGCTTTTCGCAAGGCGGTGCCATCGCCTACACCGCGGCGCTGACGCATCCGGAGCCTTTGGCCGGCGTGATTGCCCTATCGACTTATCTGCCCAGCCAGCGTCTGCTGGCCGAAGAAGCCACCGAAGCCAATCGGGATACGCCGATCTTTGCCGCCCATGGCACTGCGGATGACGTGGTTGCCATTCAGCTCGGACTGCAGGCAAGAGACTATCTGAAGCAGGGCGGTTACCCGCTCGAATGGCATGAATATCCCATGCCGCACACCATCTGCCTAGAAGAAATCGAACTCATCGGCGAATGGCTCCGGGCCAGAATGGCGGCGTGCTGAATTGAACGACATAAAACTGAGCCGGTCGTCGCTAAGGGAAACCGAACTGCCTGTCTATCCGGGCATCGCGCTTGCCGACGTGAGCCTCGTAGCCTCTGACGAGCAGGCTGAAGCGGCGCTGATGGCTTTGATGGGGGCCGAAGTGATCGGCTTCGATACCGAATCAAAACCGACCTTTCTGAAGGGCGAGGAATCGACCGGACCCCATCTGGTCCAGCTCGCCACGGAAACGCGGGCGTTCCTCTTCCCGATATCCTGGACGCCGGGCCATGCCGTGCTGAAGACCATTCTTGAGTCGCCTGTTGTCCTGAAAATCGGCTTTGGCCTGGGCAATGACCGCACGGTATTGCGGTCCCGCCTGGGGATCGACGTGAAAAACCTGACCGACATGGGCGAGGTATTGCGT
Organism: Rhodocyclaceae bacterium; assembly: GCA_030682175.1. GTDB lineage: Bacteria > Pseudomonadota > Gammaproteobacteria > Burkholderiales > Rhodocyclaceae > Sulfuricystis. The sequence goes on along the minus strand of JAUXOM010000125.1, from coordinate 8,944 downwards.
GGTCCCGGCCATCGCGGAACGGTTGGCGCCAAAGTCGCCGTGGCGCATTTCTTCGGGCAGAAGCTCCAGAAGCACAAGCGCATCGGCACCAGCAACTGGGCCAGCCGGCGTTTGACCTCACAGCAACTGCTGTACGCGGCAAACGATGCACAGGTGGCGCTGCGGGTTTATCGGGCCTGGCGGGAAACTCGGGAAATTCAGGAAGCGCAGGGGGAGACGCTTGATCCGCCATCCCAAGGCTTCGATTGACTCCGCCGAGCATTGCTCTGTCGCGGCCCTTCGCGTCTCTATCAGCCGGGTTGTGCGCGCACCGCCATTGCTGAACTGATGAAGGACGGCGACGGATTGTTCTGCGAAGCACGATGGGGCATTGGCAAAGTCCCATAATGGGACTATACTTTTTCCCATGCGAATCATTGCCGTCAGCCACCTGCGAGCCTTCTGGGAAAACAATCTGGATGCCGAGCAGCCTTTGAAATCGTGGGTGGATGAGGTGAAGAGGGCGACATGGCGCCAACCAGCGGATATCAAGGATCAATACCGCAGCGCCAGCGTTCTAAAGAACCGCCGGGTTGTCTTTAATATCAAGGGCAATGACTATCGTCTGGTGGTATCAGTGCCATACCGCTACCAGGCCGTCTACGTGAAGTTCGTTGGTACGCATGGCGAGTACGATGCGATTGATGCCGAAACCGTTGAGATGGAGCACTGACATGGAAATTCGACCGATTCACACCAAAACCGACTACAAAGACGCATTGCGTGAGGTGTCGGCGTATTTTGACAACGAACCAGACCCCGGCACACCTGACGGGGATCGCTTCGAGGTGTTGATGACCCTGGTTGAGGCGTACGAGGCCAAAAACTTCCCCATCGACTTGCCCGATCCGGTCGAGGCCATCAAGTTCCGTATGGAGCAAGGTGGGCTGACCCCGAAGGACTTGGTGCCGGCCATTGGTCGCCTGAACCGGGTCTACGAAATCCTCGCCCGCAAGCGCCCCTTGACTCTCAACATGATCTGGCGGCTACACGAGAAATTCGGCATCCCCGCCGAAAGCCTGATTCGCCCGAGCAAATTGTCAGCCGCCGCCTGAGCAGGACTTCACTGGCAGCCCGCTTGCGACTGCATGCTGCGCTACAGTGTGAGTTCGTTGGATTGCGGCAGTTGTCTGTCTTGAAGAGCCATCATTCGTTACCTGGGTGGGATCATCTAGCCAGCCATCTTTATAAGTTCGCATAATCTATATTATGTCAAATTGTAAAGAATGATAATTCATGGGTGCCCGTTTGCCTTGCCGAAGACGTTAACTCCCACCCGTCCCTCCCAAGTGATGGATGAGTCGAAGGCCCCGAATAGGTCAAAGCTCCACAGCAAGTGAAGGATCAGTGGTTTTGCGGACAATGGCTTTGTAGCCATACTTTGTTTGAGATTCTTTTGCTAGCCAGGGCTCGGTGTATTCGCTTGAATAATTGAAATAAAGCCGACTTGGCTTGCCATGTTTCAGAATCGACGCGACGCATTCGGGGTCGGGGTGATCGAAATAATCGCCATTGGTGCTGATCAGATAGGCCGGACTGCGAATCAGTCCGAGCATGTCCTTGCTTGTGTTGTTCTTGCTGCCATGATGCGCGATTTTCACGGCGTCCACAGCCAGTTGGCTTACCCCGCGTTCTGCGCATAGCCTCTGCAGGGAGGCGTAAATAACATCGGGGTGGGCATCTGCCAGGAACAGCACACTCTTGCCCCCGTATTCGGCCAGAAAAGCGATGCTGCTGCCGTTCGGCGGCGAATCATCTTCCATGAACTGGGCCTTAAGCAGTTCATCCATGCTCGGCGTTGCCCCGAGCAATCCCTCCTTCGGCACGAACTGCTTCCTCTTGGCAAGCACCTTCCACGCCGCGTCCAGATCACCGGGATCGATTCCTGCCTTCTTCACGGCCTTTTCCCATGCCTTTGCCATCTTGTTGAGGCTTTTCGTGTCGGGAGAAAGCAAGGTGAGCCTCATGCCACCGGGCAACTTGTACGAGGGTAGCTTGCCCTGGCCACGCACCACCCACGGCGCCCCGTCCGGATCCCAGGCACGCGGCGCCCGGCGCACCAGGAGCGCACTCAGGAACTCGCCCTGAAGTGCGCCCAACAAGCCATGGGCTTTTTTCATCTGCCGCCAGCCATTGAACCAGACCTGGCGGACCTTGAAAGGCAAGGGTTTCTCGGCAAACAACCTGACCAAGCCCTCAACGTGATCAGCATCGACATGTGTCAGCACAACCAGTTCGAGCACCTTGTCGCCCGGCGGCATGTCATCGACCCGTTGCCTGATGAATTCGAAGGTGCTGACGGGACCGCCATCGATGAGGATGCGGTTCAGCTTGTCACCTGCCCCATATTCGACCCAGAGACAGTCGCCATGCCGCGCGGGCAGCAGATTGATGCGAAAGAAGGGTGATGGCATCGCGAGTCTCCTATTTCAAGCGCCAGTCGGCGTCGCCAAACGCGACCAGGCACATTGCCAGCATCAGGCTGTCAGCAACCGCATCACGCTTGACCTGCCTGAGAACTTCGCCAAAGCGCTCGGTCGAATTTGTGCTGGTAGCTACCAATTGTTCGACTATCTTCGCGGCCACTTTTGCGGCATCCTCACCGAGAACCGTCCCGACCGTGCCCAACACCAGGGCAGCGTCTGCCTGGCGAAACACGGTGACATGGCGGGTATAGGCTTCCGTATCGGCAACATTGGCGGTGTCGCAGCCAAACAGGATCACCAGGGGGCCATGATCCGCAGGGCCCGCCTTGACATAGCTCTGATCGATAAAGGCACTTTTCAGGGTCTTGCCACTGATCTCCAGGCTGATGTGCGCCCCGCTCCCTGCCGTATGCGGCAGGGCGAGCAACATCACCGGGCGTTTTTCATGGACGGCGGTAACCCACTGTTCCCATTTTTTGACCGAAACGACCTCGCCTCCCCAGCTCGCCTTCATGGCCTTTTCCAAATCGGCACGCGCAGCTGCAGGCACCTGCTTGCTGGCCGCAACCAGGCTCGCCCCCTGAAGCGGGAGTATGTCGCGTCCCTCGATCGGTTCGCTCCTGACGACGGCCGCCGCCTTCGAATGCTCATCATCCGCCTGCTCGATTTGATGACGCTCGATCACCCTGCTCAAGCCCCAAAACCCGAGCGGACATACGTGAGGAGCCGGGCTTTTCCTGGGTTTGCAACTGCTTGGGCAGCGTCCGGTCTTGAGTGCTTGCAGAGCGTTCTTGCAGACTGGCGCACCTTCCTTTGGCGGGGGGTAGTCATAAACGAACTCAAGGGGCACCGGTTCGTCCGGGTGGGTGCTGACAATCTGCAAGTGTTCCGCATTGCGCAGCGCTTCGGCGGCGGAGGACTTGTATCTGAAGTTGAGCACCAGGTTGCGGAATACCCAGTTTCCCTCCATTGCCAGGTTGCATAGCAACTCGGCATTTTCCTTGCTCATGAGCCCCTTCGCGTAGTGCTGGGCATCGTTTGCCACGTCGTTCATGAGACTGTTGATCGCGGCGAGTTGCGGCGCAACCGTGTCGAGGGACGAGATATATGCGCCATCCTTGCTGCCGGTGGTTGCGGCAGGTTTGTTGCCGGTCGTGTTGTTCAGCACCATGCAGGCATCGAAACGACGACGGTCGTCCAGGGTGCCAAGGCTGCGACGGATCTCCGCTTCGATCCGAAAGCGTAGCGGTTCGGGATCACTCACTTCAGCCAGCGCCGTCTCCGAGTCATACACGGTTGATTTAAGCAGCGCGGTCTGCAATATTCGCCCACGGTGGTAGATCGTCACGCGTCCAGAAAATGGGCCCGGCCGGCCAGGCACAAACAGCAGCGGACACCTTGAGCTCATGCCTTCCCTGGGGAGGACCAGTTTGCCGGTCAGGGGTTCGTCCCATTGTTCGGGGTCGGCGAACATGACCTGCAGCGTATGGGAGTGCTTGTTTTTCCAGTCAAGCAGCGTGTCATCGAAGACCTCATCGGCGCTGATCGCACCTTCGCCGCCGGGACCGATAAACACATCGAGCCGATATCTTCGGCCGACAATGAAGCCGCGCATCTCGGGTATGGCACTGCCATCAGCGAGCCTGAACAGGTCGCCCTGGAGGAGACGCGAGGGTTCGCTGCGCGCTGCATCCCGCCGCGCACTGCGCTCGGCAGTGGCAATTTCGCGCAAGCTGGTAGCCCCCTGGGATTCGCCACCGAAGGATAGTTCAGCTGCATGCTCTACCAGTTCTACACCCAAGGCAGCCGGGGGCTTTGCCGAGGTCCAGCCGATGTTGGCGCGCCGCAGCACCTCTTCCGGCACTGCCCTCATGGCCATGAGCGGCGCCTCTTGCAAGCTGCGACCCAGATCGCGAGCGACCGTCGTCAAGGCGGCCGTATCGACCAGTCGAAAATCCACTAGATGGATCGATGACTCACGTGGGAAGGCCACTGCCAAGGCGAGGTCATAGGCAAGGTTGTGGGACAACTCCTCGATAAATTTATTGAACCGACCTCCCACCTCCTCCGGCGGACAGGCGATCAGCGACAAGGCACCTGCCTGCGTTTCAGACAGCAGGGACTCCACATGGCTGCTCAATTCACGCCACACGACATCCACCGGTCCGATCAAAACGATGTGGCCGGTGCGCACCTGGTGCGGCACCGCCAGAAGACGTCGCAGACTGTCCCGCACACCGCCCTGCATCGCCAGAATTTCACTGCGCGCCGCTTCGCGGCTCAGCGGGTTAACCACGGCAAGCGTATTCGCCGGCCAGACATCCGCCAGGCGGAAAAGGTCGAGCCGGTCCAGATCGTCCTCGAATCCACCGATACGCAGTGGCCATTGCCATCGCAAATCAGCCTGTGCAATGTATTTTTCAATAAATACGGACGTGGCCTGTACTGCTGGCTGATTCAGGATGCTGACGATGGAAGCGATATCCGGATCCCTGTCGAGATGCTCTGCGCTGATCAGGACCCGCTTATCGGGCGACGCGGCGATCTGTGTCAGCCACTTGTCACGCAATGATCCCAGATAGGACTGGGAGGGCTCATATTGAAAATGTTCCAGGCTGATGCGGAAATTATCGGGTGACCAGCCAATGAAATCCTCTGGGCCACGCGCGCCAGATACCCGATGGCTGATGAACATTCCCATGCCGGCAATGGTCTGGGCAAATTGCTCATCATCGAGGGCAAGGCCCCGCTCGCCAATGAGCTGGCGAGCGGCAGGTGTCAGAATCGACATGATGCGGACTCCTTGTCTGTGGATATGATTATGCGGTGTCCAGTGCGCCCTTACGCAGTCAGAAGTTCATTCGCATAGGTCGCCAGTCGATGCTCCAGCAGTGCTCCGGAATGGCGCGTCAACACAAGCATCTCCGCGGCGCTGAGTTTTTTTAGATTGGTGCCGATGGCTGAGGCGAAGCTTGAATCGCCCGGTTGACTCTCGCCGATTTGGCTATCAATTGAGAACCATAATGGCTTCGGCCCCATTCCGGATTTGTAGGCAAGTTCCAGGCGCTTGAACTGAAGGCCGCGAACCTGTTCCATCAGAATGTTGATGGCTTCATACAAGACCGCGGTTCCGCATTCGGTCGGGCGGTCGTTGTTCTCGAAGGGTTTACCACCGTCGCTGATGAAGGCGTAATCGAGGTCGTTGCGTTCCCGTAACAACGGATTCACCCCAAGATTGTCATAAATGCCGCCATCGGTAAGGGTCACATACTCGCCCTCGGCGAAGGCATAGGTATCGTTGCCAATCCGCAACGGCGGAAAAACCGGCGGAAATGCCGACGAGGCTGCCACTGCCTTGCAGAGGGGAAAATCATCCGCCGTCGTCACGCCGAGCTGATGTTCTCCCATCTCGGCCGGCTTGCCGCCGCCGGTAACAAAAAAGAACATGTTGCCGGTGGCGAGGTTGGTGGCGTTCAGGTAAAGGCGCGGCCCGTTGGCAAGCTGGCTTAAGGTGAGCCCCTCAAACAAATCCTTGTCGTAGCTGCTGGCCAATTTGGCCAAACGACTTTCGAAAGGATCGATCATTCCGCCGATGACAGACGAGACGGCAATGGATCGGGTGCGGAGATAGTTTTCAAGCCGGTCCAGGGTGTCCGTCTTGCCCCAGTTCGCCGCCAGGAATGCGCCGGCGATACTTCCCCCGCTAACGCAGGTCAGCAAGTCGAGCTTCCATAACAGGCCCATCGCTTCCAGCTTGCGAAATACGCCCAAATGGAAGGCAGCCGCACGAAAACCGCCACCCGACAGGGCAAGCCCGATGCGTTGAACTTTGCCATTGATCGATACGCTCATGAGTTTCTCCCCATTTTTTCGCCGAATGAATAAACGAATACATCTTTTGAAGAAAGATCATTTCAAATGTATAGCATGTTTTTTTGAGCGCACAGATCGGCTAATACCATGACCAGACAATGGTTTAAGGCTTGGGATACAGCATAATTTGTAGACCGGGATACCCGCAACAACACGATGACTCCGAGGACAGCACAAAATCAGAAATCCAACTGCCTGACCACGGAAGCTTGCTCCAGCACCGTCTCGCAAGCAACCCGTACACCTCGCCTGCTGTTCCAGCACTGCCCCATTGATGCACGATCGCCGTCTCGCCAGCGCCGACTTTCAACGGCCATGATATCCAATTCGACACTACCCCCTTATGGATCCTGCTTTTGTCGAACAAGACGTCGGCCTCGTCGAACAGTTTCCCCGCCGTGCTCACGCAACACGTCAGCGGCTTATTCGACGAAATCGATCAATTGATGACGATCACGCGCTCGCCCGCTCGCCAGTTGGCGGGGTTGGTATCCGTGAAGCTGCGGATCGATCCATCGGCCATGCGGATAAAGATTTGAGCACCATCGCCCGCCCCCCCCGCTAGTGCATGGGCGTCACGACGTGTCGCCCCGCTAGCGAGTTCTGGAGCGATTTCCCGCATTGACGCAACGACGCCACATTCCTTGCAGCGTATTCTTGCCGGCTCACCGACTTCCTCGTCAGCCGTTTGCAGCAACATTTGTGCGTCGACTGACATTGGCCGGAATGTGTTGTTTGCAGCGTCGACAGCCGTCACTCCCAAGGTACCAATCAGGATCACCGCGACGATGCCGATCAACAGTTGCCAGTGCCTGGATTCAATATTTAGCGTGGTCATGTAGTCGAAGCTTCGCATCACGGTGCATCCTTGGTGGTTATTGTGGTTTGGCGGAAAAGTTCTTTGCCTCTCATTAAGGACATTTTTTTGCTTTGCCGTTGATTCAAGTTGGTTCTTGACGGCGATAACAGTATCTACCGGAAGCAAAACTTCGACTGTGCGCTGGCGCTCATAGCGCCGACGCGATATTGATTGCGGTGAAGTTCGCCGGATGTCGTGCGGTCACGGATATTTTCCGGGTGGCAGGCAGACCGTCGGTCCATGTGTGCCTGCTGTCCTGCCCGTCCGTCGCTCGTTTGGCGGAACTCAATGCCGAGCGCGGCGCCTATAAGCGGCTGTGACATGAAATCGAGTGATCGGAAAACCGCGCAGGGTGGGTTGGCGAAAACCCACCTGCTGCGCAAGCACGGCGCTGTCAGTTTCCCGGGCATGGGAAGCTGAGGGAAATCGCTGGCGCTGTTTCAGTCAGTCAGCGGTCCCCATCAACACCGGCGACTTCGACTTCAGCACCGGATGCACAATCAAGGACAGGCAGTCGCGCCCTTCCCAGTTGATGACGTTGAGAAAAAGATCGCAGGGAAACTTCTCGGCGTCGCTTGAGACGGCCTGGAACGAATGACTGACGCGACACAGAAAACGCAGGCGCGGATTGGGCTGGCCATCGCGCATCAACTCCCGAGCGTCCAACTGTGGCAATAGCAGCGAAACATGCTCACCCAGCAATTCGCCGCGGTCGTAGCCGAACAGTGCCTCGCAACTGGAATTACAATCGCAAATCATTCCATGCTCATCCAGCATCAATACCGATGCTTCATCACTGTCATGTGTCGCGATGTGGGCATGCCCTGTTTTGGTTTGCCCTTCTGGATTTCCTCTGACGCTATGCGTGCCTTGCATTATCAGACCCTCCCCTGGTTGAATTCCGACTCGGCCTGCAGCCAGTCATCGAGTTCCTGGCCGCTGGTAAAACCACGTGCTTCCGCCCGGTAATAGGCGCCTGTCGCGATGCAGTCAAAGCGCTCATCCATAACCTCCGGGTTAACTTTGCTTGTCATATTTTCGCCAGGCACGGCCTTGCCGCCGATCTTGCTTTTTGGTGTCACTGAACGCATTCTCGTCTCCGTTTGAGAAAATTGTGGAAGCATGACGATGCTAGGCGATCATGATGAACTTTTGATGTCGACACTATTACGCGGGCCATCCTACCGACCGATCGTAAAGAGTTGAATATGTGCTGACACGTAAGGGCAAACCCCTACAACGAAATGGTTATTGACGCGGTGGGCGCAGATGACTTATGTTGATCCAATGATCGTCTCCGGAATCATCAGAATGCCTCGCTGGAACAAGGAAATACCAGCCTGGCCAAGGAAGGCCCACCGCATCCGGGAGGCACCATGAATACAAAAGATTCTTTCTCATCGCTCTCCGAGCCAGAATTGAGAGCCATGGCGGAACAGCGGCTGGTCCGCACCCCACGGAATGATGCTTCGGGCTGGTCCGCTGAGCGTTTGCTGCACGAACTGCAGGTTCATCAGATCGAACTGGAAATGCAGAACGAGGCCTTGCGTCAGTCCCAGCTGATTTTGGAAGAGTCGCGTGACAGCTATCTGGATCTTTACGAATTTGCCCCGGTCGGTTACCTCACCCTCAGTGCAAGCGGACTGATCAGCGCAATCAATCTCACCGGTGCGACGATGCTCGGTGCCGACCGCAAGAACCTGCTGAATCACCGTTTCGACCGTTTTGTGGCAGCGGCGGATCTGAA
>JAUXOM010000040.1 GCA_030682175.1 Rhodocyclaceae bacterium | reverse complement strand
CAAGCCGGCAAACCTGCCAAGGTCGTCATCGTCGCGTGCATGCGAAAACTGCTGACGATCATGAATGCCATGCTGAAAAATAATGCGCCTTGGACACCAAAAACCGCTTGACTTGGAACACGGTTGCTCTCCCGCAAGGGGAGAGGGGGAAACCAGCACCGCGCCTTTGCCCAAGCAGTCTCGCCGCCGGGCCGCCCCAAGGCGAGACGGCACGCGGCGCCAGCCGCAACCCGCGCCCAAGCCGATGTAGCGCTCCCCGTAATAACACGAGCGAAGCGAGTCAACAGTCACCTCCCCCGCGAGGGGGAGGCTGGGAGGGGGTGGGCCTACTTTACTTGTTAAGTTTCCGCACGCGTTCCTGTGGCGTGATGATGTCAGTCAGGCGAATGCCGAATTTGTCATTGACCACCACTACCTCGCCCTGGGCGATCAGGGTGCCGTTGATCAGCACATCCATCGGCTCGCCGGCCAGTCCATCAAGCTCGACGACCGAGCCGTGGGCCAGTTGCAGGAGATTGCGAATTGAAATCTTGGTGCGACCGAGTTCGACCGTCAGGCTGACCGGAATGTCGAGAATCAGTTCGAAACCCTGATTCGATGCCGGAGCGGCCCCCGCGCCGGAAAACTGCTCGAAAACCTTGGCGGGGGCTGCGGCGTTGGCCGACTTCTCGGCTGCTGCCTGTTCGCCCATTGCCGCGGCCCAGTCGTCATCGGCGGTGGTGGTTCCTTCTGCGACGGCTTGTTCGCCCATGGCGGCAGCCCAGTCGTCATCGGTGACTTGAGCTTCTTCCTGCTTCACTTCGTCATTCATGACAAAACCTCAATTGGTTACGGCTAATCCTCCGCGGATGCGGATATCGGACTTCATTGAAGGCTATTTTCGGCGGCCTCTTCCTGCGCTACAAACTGTTCCACTTTCAGTGCGTATTGCCCGCTATTGACCCCATAGCGGCAGTTCAGCAGAGGAATGCCGTCGACGCGAACATTGAGGAGCTCTTCAATGTTGATCGGTACGATATCGCCGACCTGCAGATTGGCCACCTCGCCCAGGGTGATTTGGACGCCGCCCAGCGGTGCGACGAGTTCCACCTCGGCCGTCAGCAACTGGCGCCGCAGCGTTCCTGTCCAGCGTTTGTCGCTGCCGGCCTGCTCGCTGTGCATGGTGCTGTAGAGCAAGTCGCGGATCGGCTCGATCATCGAGTATGGCAGGCAGATGTGCATTTCCGCCGAATTGCCGGACAATTCAACGGTAAAGGTGATCGCCACGACCACCTCGGATGGCGTGGCGATGTTCGCAAACTGGGTGTTCATTTCGGAGCGGATGTATTCGAATTTCGCCTGATACACCGGCTTCCAGGCTTTTTCATATTCGGTAAACACCACATTGAGCATGCCCTGGATGATGCGTTGCTCGGTGGGCGTGAAGTCGCGCCCTTCCACCCGGGTATGAAACCGCCCATCGCTGCCGAACATGTTATCCACCACCAGGAACACCAGATTCGGGTCGAACACCACGAGGCCCGTGCCGCGCAATGGCTTCATCTGGATCAGGTTGAGGTTGGTGGGCACCACCAGGTTGCGGATGAAATCGCTGTACTTCTGGACGCGCACCGGCCCCACCGAAATTTCGGTATTGCGATGCATGTAGTTGAACATGCCGATGCGCAAGTAACGCGCAAAGCGCTCGTTGATGAGCTCCATCGTCGGCATGCGGCCGCGGACGATGCGCTCCTGCCGACCGAGGTCGTAATTCCTGACCCCCCCGGTTTGCTCCTCCGCGGGTGCTTCGTCAGCCTCGCCCGTGACGCCCTTCAACAGGGCGTCTACTTCTTCCTGGGAGAGAAAGTCCTGGCTCATTTGTTTTAACTAAACACAGCAGCGTTTGCGCCGGGCAGCCCCAAGCAAACGCGGCCCGCGCCGCTAGGCGCAAATCGGACCGAGTTTCCCGCGGAGCACCCCGTAATAGACGAGCGCGGCGAGCAACAGTCACCTCCCCCGCGAGGGGGAGGCTGGGAGGGGGCGGGCGTTTTCATTGAACGATCAACGAGGAAAAGAACACCGCCTGCACCGGTGCGCCGGGCTCAGCGGTATCCTGTTTTTCCAGAGCGGGATTGATTCTGTCTCCGGTGAGCGAGGCATTGATAGATACCCGAATCTGGTTGGCGAGCAATTGCAGTCCTGCCGGTGTCGACAGGTCCGCGGGTGTTTTCCCGGCCAGGATCATCAGCACCTTGTGGCGAATCTCGGGCATCAGCAGCTTGATCTGGTCTGCGACCGGCGCGTCGAGCAGTTTCAATTCAGGGAGGGTCTGAACATAGGATTCCTGCTCCCCGGACTGCAACTTGACAACAAATGGCTCCAGCTTGACGAATACCGGAGGCGCTTCAGAACCCTTCTTTTTAGCTTTGGCCGATTTTGCCGGTGGCCCATCGCCTTCGTCGAGTTCCTCGTCCTGGGGGCTTTTCTTCAGAAGCAGATAAGTCAATCCGCCTCCGCCAAGCACCAGCACCAGCACGCCAATGATGATGATCAGGAGCAGCTTGTTTTTTTTCTTGGGAACGACTTCTTCGCCGTCGGCAGCAGCTTCCGGTTTTTTGGCATCAGCCATGTATCACTCCTGTCTGGTCTGTCTGGTTTGACTGATTGTTCAAAGGTTCAGGCAAATACATCGACAAGACCACGCCCCACCTTGAGGCTGCCGGGCGTCAAGGGCATATCGGTGATTGCCTGAAACAGCCCCGGATCAGACGTGGCGCCTTGCCCCGAGGCAAAATTATCACCGTTTTTCTTCTGTTGTGCAGATTGTTGGGAGTTTTCCGCACCCACCTGGGCCTGCCCAAGCTGGATACCTGCGTCGGCGAGCATTTCGCGCAGGCGCGGCATGGCGGCTTCCAGCGCTTCCCGCACGACCGGATTGGCGGAAGTGAAGATCGCATTGGCCTGATCGCCCGCAACCGTCAGACTGACTTCGATGCGGCCCATTTGCGGCGGTGTCAGTACCAGTTCTGCCCGGCTTTCCATGCGGCTGGCCATCCAGGCGATCCGGTTGCCCAATTCCTGGCCCCAGCCGGGAGCGCCGACGGTTTGCGCGATCGGGAGTGCCGGCAGAGGGGCGGTGCTGACCTGGGCAGGAGCCTGTCCCATGGTATTGAGCAAATGCCCATGGGGGCTTGTCGAAAACTGGGGAAGCGGCTTTTCTCCTGAACCACCCTGGAGCGCGGCCAACTGGGAGGAGAGCTCGCTAGCTGATGCCAATCCCCGACCACTGATACCGACGATCACCGGTCGCGCAGTTAGGTCAGCCAGCCCGGCTGACGGACCTTTGCCGAAATTTTCAGGATGTTCCTTTGCGGCAGATATTGCCGGAATGCTTGCCGATTGTGGTGTATGGGCCGCGGCAAGGACTGCCAGTGGGGCCCCATTCACAATTGTATCGACCAGTGTTTCAGCAGCTGCCCGGGAATCCTGATTCAGTCCCATGGCCTCGAGAAAGGGCAACACAGCATCGAGCACTTGGCTGATATCCGCGGGATCTGTTCCCTCCGGCAGTCCAGCGGGCAACACCACCGGGACCAGTGCCGCATCTACGGAAGCCTGTTTACCCAGCAGTTGCTGGAAAAGCGCCGTGAACTGCCCGGGGTTGCCGGCATCTGCAGAGGCAAGCGCGGAAGCGGAGTCGCCTGATCCGGCCAAAGTGGCTTGCACGACCGAGGCGGCAGGGCTTGCAGCAGTACTGATAGTGGCGGTCATGAGGGCGTTCCTAACTGTGAATGAGGCTTGTCACCGACATAACGCAAGGAGCGTGCCAGTAAGGAGGCTTATTCTTTTTCAGTCACCACGCCATGGTGCCGGGACGAATGCTCGTCGGATTGCTTCTGCTCCTGCCGCGTGTCGGCATGGGACATGCGCGCCTGGTGGCGTTGCGCCAGGGTGTCGAAAGCCTTGACCTTGCCGCGCTTGTCGAGCCAGTTACGCTGCCCGGCGGCAGTGTGCTGTTTCGATGTATCGACGATTGCCCGTGCCTGATCTATGGCCTGGTCGAGCCGTCCCAGAAAAAACTGATAGTTGCGCCAGGCATCCGGTCCGATCCCGTTGCTGGCCGCAGTGGCAAAGCGCGACTGATACTCCTCGCGATATTGCAGCAACAATTCAAGCCGCTGACTGGCTTCCTGTTCGCCGGAGATCAGCTTGCCCAACTGTTGAGCGGCCTCGTCGAGGCGCAAGCTGGAAAGATCCAGTAATGATTGCAGTTGAAACGGCTTGCTCATTGAATAAGTATAACCTTGGATTGGTGCCCCAAGTTTATTGGACTTCAGGGAACAGCGCAGTGAGGGCGTCGTAGCTCTCTGCAACATCGGCACGCTCTTCGATACCCTGCTGCAAGAAGTTTTCGAGATCCGGATAAAGCGCGATGGCGCGATCAAGCAGGGGGTCGGAGCCTGGTGCATATGCGCCCACGGCCAAGAGGTCGCGCGCGCGCTGATAGCGCGAATACAACTGCTTGAAGCGGCGCACCCGCAGCAGATGTTCGGGCGTGATGAGATTGGTCAGCGCACGCGAGATCGACTGTTCGATGTCGATGGCCGGATAGTGTCCGGCATCGGCCAGGGTGCGGTTGAGCACGAAGTGGCCATCCAGAATGGCCCGTGCGGCATCGGCAATCGGGTCCTGCTGGTCGTCACCTTCGACCAGTACGGTATAGAACGCGGTGATCGAGCCGCCGCCGACCGGGCCATTCCCGGCGCGCTCGACGAGTTGCGGCAGACGGGCGAAGACGCTGGGTGGGTAGCCCCGCGTGACTGGCGGCTCGCCGATCGCCAGCGCGATTTCGCGTTGCGCCATGGCGTAACGCGTCAGCGAATCCATGATCAGCAATACATGCTTACCCTCTTCGCGAAAATGTTCGGCAATCGACGTGGCATAGGCGGCGCCCTGCAGTCGCATCAAGGGACCGACATCGGCAGGTGCGGCGACGACCACCGAGCGGCGCAAGCCCTCGCCACCGAGGTTTTGCTCGATAAACTCCTTCACTTCGCGGCTGCGCTCGCCGATCAGTCCGACGACAATCACATCGGCGGCGGTGTAGCGCGCCATCATGCCCAGCAACACGCTCTTGCCAATCCCGGACCCGGCGAACAGGCCGAGGCGCTGGCCGCGTCCGACCGTGAGCAAGGTGTTGATGGCGCGAATGCCGACGTCGAGCGTCCGCACTATGGGCGCCCGCTGCAAGGGGTTGGAGGGGCGGCCGATGAGGGAGCGGGTCAGCTTGTCGTCGAGCGGACCAAGCCCGTCGAGCGGGCGCGCGTTGCCATCGACCACCCGGCCCAGCAACTGGTTGCCGACGGGCAGATGCTTGGCGCGATCCTGGTTGCGGCGGCGCGGTTCACTGCGTTGTCCCAGTTTTGGCGGACGTGTCGGGATCTCCAGCGGAATGACATGTGCGCCAGGCGCCAGTCCATAGACATCCTCCGTTGGCATCATGTAAAGCTTTTCGCCAGCGAAGCCGACCACTTCGGCTTCGACGACGCCACCATCGGGCGCCTCGATCTGGCAGCCCGAACCCAGTGACAGCTTGAGCCCGGCGGCCTCCATGACCAGGCCATTGATGCGCGTCAGCCGGCCCGCGATGCGAAACGGCTGCGGGGTCACCACGCGGCGCCGGCAGTCGGCAAGATGCTCGCGAATTCTTTCAGGATTCATTGCTGTCGCTGGTCTTGGTCGGCTCACTCTCCGCTGGCTGCCAGGCCGAGGCGATGCCCAAGCCTTCCAATACCCGCCGCCAGCGCATGGCCGTGGTTGCGTCAACCTGACTGCTGCCGCTTTCCAGTACGCAGTCGCCACGCGACAGCTTGAAGTCTTCGTGGATGCGATGGCCGGCATGGGTGAGTTGTTCGCCCATGTAAGAGCGGAGCAGGGAGGCGTCGTCCGGATGCAGGTAGATGGCCGCATGCTGATGGGGCAATTGCGCCAGTGCCTCACGCACCACGTTGAGCAGGGTTTCCGGGCGGACAGAGATTTCCTGGCGCAGCACTTCACGCGCCAGTTCGACAGCCAGCATCAGCAGTTCATCGGCAACCTGGGCGTCGAGTTCGTTGAGCCCCTTTGTCAGTTTGGCGGCGGCCTGAGCAAGTTTTTGCGTTTCGCCACGGGTTTCATCGTGCCCTTTCTTCAGGCCGGCCTGATAGCCTTCTGCATGGCCCTTTTGATAGCCTTCGTCGCGCGCCTGCTGATGGATCTGCTCAACATCTGTGGCGCTGCTGGGTAGCTTGAGCGGGAGTGCTTCACCGGCGCCGGGCGGTGAAGTTGCCGCGGACGCTCCTCCGCTCCCTCCCTCATTAAAACTCGCGAGTTCCCAGCGTTCCCAGGCGGTTAATTTTGATGGCTCACTCATGACAGAGCGCAGCCTTGCCGCCGGCTGCCAAGGCGAGACGGCGCGCGGCGCCAGCCACAATCCGCACCATTGCCATTACTGAGTTGCCCGTAACAAACGAGCGCAGCGACAACAAGCGACGTAGTCGCGCCGTTGCGGCGTAGGCTAATGCCGGCAACGCCGGCGTTAAGCCGCGTAGCGGCGGCCGTAGGCAAAAACCAAAGACCCCCGGGAGGTGGGGGTCGGGAGGGGGCGGGCAATAACAGTTCATACCATCTGATCGTCGCCACCCTTGCCGCCCAACTGGATCTGGCCTTCGTCGGCGAGGCGGCGGGCGATTTTGAGTATTTCCTTCTGCTCGGATTCAACCTCGGAGAGCCGCACCGGGCCTTTCGATTCCAGGTCTTCCCGGAGCATTTCGGCAGCCCGCTGCGACATGTTCTTGAAGACCTTCTCGCGCAGTTCGGGAGAGGAGCCCTTGAGGGCGAGAATCAGCGAATCGGACTGGATTTCGCGCAGCAGCAGTTGTATGCCGCGGTCATCAACATCGAGCAGGTTCTCGAAGACAAACATTTCGTCGAGAATCTTCTGGGCGAGTTCGGGATCGTATTCGCGCACATTGTCGACAATGGCCGTCTCGGAGGCCTGGCCGACGAAGTTGAGAATTTCCGCCGCGTGGCGAATGCCGCCCATCGCTGTCTTCTTGACGTTCGCCGACGCGCCTGCCAGCAGTCGCGTCATGGCGTCGTTGAGTTCATGCAGGGCGTTGGGTTGCACGCCATCGAGGGTGGCGATGCGCAGCAGGACATCGTTGCGCAGCCGTTCCGTGAAGGATTTGAGAATTTCGCCGGCGTGGTCGAATTCCAGGTGCACGAGGATGGTGGCGATGATCTGCGGGTGCTCGTTCTTGATCAGGTCGGCGACGGTCCCCGCGTCCATCCATTTCAGGCTTTCGATGCCGGCGGTATCCCCGCCCTGCAGGATGCGCCCGATCAGATTGGCTGCCTTGTCGTCGCCCAGTGCCTTGGTGAGCATTGTCCGGATCATCTCCGAGTCGGCAGACAGCGGGGCGCCTCTGGCGGTATGGTCATCCATTTCCTGCAGAATGTTTTCGACCTTTTCACGTGGGACGGATTTGGTGGCCGCCATGGCATGGCCGAGTTTCTGCACCTCCTTCGGACCGAGGTGCTTGAGCACTTCCGCCGCTGCGTCAGCACCCAGCGTGAGCAGGAGCATTGCGCTCTTTTCGATGCCTTCTTCAGGTCCCGTTGGCACCCATCCACCCCTTGATCATTTCGGCCACCAGTTTGGGGTCCTGTTGGGCCACATCGCGTGCCGCTTTGACCTTGTCGTCGTAGGTGGCCATCCCATGCGAGGCTCGGTATGCCTCGGATGTGTCCCTCATCCTGCTGGCCTCCGCCTTTCTTTCAGCCTCGGCGCGTTGTGCTGCAGCAGCCAGCATTTCAAAGAGCGGCTTCATGATTTTGGTCCAGACCAGGTAGGCGATGAGTGCGAAAACCAGATACTTGCCGAGTTCCTTGCCCAGCGCAACCAGTTCCGGATCTTGCCAGAGCTGAATCTCGGGTAAAACCTCGGGTTCCGGCGCCACGAAAGAGGCGGCGGCCACATTGATCGAGTCGCCGCGTGCCTGGCTGAAGCCCACCGCTTCGCGGACCAGATCATTGATGCGCTTCAACTCGTCGGCGCTGGGCGGCTTGCCCGGCTTGTTGTCATTCTCCGGCCCCTTCTTGTGATTGACCACCACGGCGACCGACAGCCGCTTGACCATGCCGGCCGGGCCGCGGGTGTGTCGCACCGTCTTGTCGACTTCATAGTTGATGGTGGCGTTGCGGTTATAGTTGTTGTTCTGGCCACCAGCAGCTGCGGCGCCGCCGACCTGCGGATTGGTGATTGGTGCGGTGGCGGGAACGGGCGGCTGGTTGGTCAGGGCGCCGGGCACACCGATGGCCGGCGGATTGCCGACGCCCGATTCGGCGGTCTGCTGGCTGCGGATGGTGGCTTCCGGCGTCGGGTTGGGCTTGTAGGTTTCCGCGACTTGATCGACATGGGAAAAATCGAGTTCGGCCGCTACCTGGGCGCGGAAATTTCCCCTGCCGACCAGGGGTTCGAGGATCGCATCGACGCGCTGCAGGTATTGCGCCTCGACATCCTTCAGGTACTTGATCTGGTTGGGATTGAGGCTGGCGTTCTTGAGCGAATCCTGCTGCTGGGAGATCAGATTGCCATTCTGGTCGATCACGCTGACATTGGCCGGGTTGAGTTGCGGCACTGAAGACGATACCAGATGCACGATGCCGGCAATCTGTGCCGCTTCAAGCGAGCGGCCAGGCTGCAGCCCGACCAGCACGGATGCTGACGGTTTAAGATCATCCCGCAGGAAAGCGGTCTGCTTGGGAATGGCCAGATGGACGCGGGCGCCACGTACGGCCGCCAGCGTCTGGATGGTGCGGGCCAGTTCGCCTTCCAGACCGCGCTGGTAATTGATCTGCTCGGCAAACTGGCTGATGCCGAGTTTCTGGTTCTCCATTACCTCGAAGCCGACCAGCCCGCCTTTCGGCAGTCCCTGCGAGGCCAGGCGCAGGCGGGCGTCGTGCACCATGCCCGCCGGCACCATGATGGCGCCGCCGCCAGACGAAAACTTGTAGGGAATGTTCTGTTGTTGCAGTGCCGTGACGATCTGTCCGCCATCCTGGTCGTTCAGGTTGGAAAACAGCACGCCATAGGGCGGGTCCTTGGTCCATAACCAGGCGCCAACCAGTATCGCGATGGCCAAAGCGATCGCGACCGCCGCGCCCATCTTCTGGCGCGCGTCGAGGCCGGAGAGAAACCCCAGACCCAGGGGTGATGCGGTCGTTGCCTGTTCTGCCATAGTGTATGAAGCTTTACCCGGTTAAACCCTGATGGATTGTCGTTACGGTCGCCGCTACGCGGCTTGACGTTCGTATGCGCCCACATTAGCCTCAACCGCAATAGTGTTGCGATTGTGTATTGCGCTAGCAAGTCGGGTTCCAGCAAGTAGCGGCAAAATTTGCCGCCATTTCGGTTATTGTTCGCCGTATCACCAGCGCCGATTTTTTGACACTATCAAAGAAAAGAAAAATGCTGGCAAAACAGGGCATATCGACGCTGGTACTTTTCTCCTGTTGTTTGCCCCCGCTAAGCGCCACCCCGATTTTATCTGCCAGGAAGGTATACAGAGTTGAGTCATAGGGAGCCGGAAAATCACAGCGAGAGCTTGCTGCCTGCCATGACGGCAGACATTCCGACCGATCCGGCGCGGCTGGCCGAGGCGTTCAGGCTGTTCAACCAGGTCTCCGAAGAGCTGTCGACGGCTTATGGCGCTCTGGAGCGGCAGGTCGTGGCGCTGACCGCCGAGCTTGCGGCCGCCAATGCCGAGACGCAGCGTCTCAGGGAACAGGCCGAGCGCAATGCCCGTCTGACGGCGATGGGCGAGATGGCGGCGCAACTCGCCCATCAACTGCGCACCCCGCTGGCTGCCGCGCTGCTCTATGCCGGCAACCTCGAGAATCCCGAACTTCCCGAGGCCAGCCGCATCAGCATCGCGCAGAAGACCGTGGGGCGTCTCAAGCACCTCGAACGGCTGATTCAGGACATGCTGCTGTTCGCCCGTGGCGAGGTGCTGGGGCGCGAAGCTTTTGCGGTCGAAGATCTGCTCCATGAGCTGGCGCATACCTTCGAACCGCTGGCGCGTACCCGTGGGGTCGACTTCTCGTTGCTGCCGGCTCCGCCGGGTCTGGGGCTCACCGGCAATCGCAAGGCACTTGCCGGGGCACTGACCAACCTGCTCGAAAACGCCCTGCAGGCGGTAGCCGCCCATGACGGCGGATCGGTCAGCCTTGGCGTGACGGCCACCGATGAGCGACTCGCCTTCAGCATCCGCGACAACGGTCGCGGCATGGCGCCCGATGTCGTCATTCGCCTGTTCCAGCCATTTTTCACCACCCGCGCCGACGGTACCGGCCTGGGCCTCGCGATTGCCCGCGGCGTGGCGCGTGCCCATGGCGGCGGCATCGATGTCGAATCGCTGCCTGGCGCTGGCAGCGAGTTTGTCCTTACCGTCAGCCGGGGTGCGGATGGCGTAACACCTGTGGAGTCAGCCTGATGGCAAAAAATCCGATGCAATTTCTGGTCGTCGAAGATGACGACGCCCTGCGCGACGCGCTGCTGATCACGCTCGAAGCGGCCGGCTATCGCGCCAGTGGAGCGGACGGCGGCCCGGCGGCCCTGGCGCTGATCGAGCGCCAGAATTTCCACATGGTGATCTCCGACCTGCGCATGGTACCGATGGACGGCCTGCAATTGCTGGCCGAGATCCGCAGCCGCAAACCCGGTCTGCCAGTCCTGCTGATGACGGCCTTCGGCGATGTCGACAAGGCCGTGGCGGCGATGCGCGGTGGCGCCTGCGACTTCATGCTCAAGCCCTTCGAGCCCAAAGCCCTGCTCGATCAGGTGGCGCGTTATGCTATCCCGCCAGCCGCCGCGGGCGTGATCGCGGCCGCCCAGGCAACCCGCGATGTGCTGCTGCTGGCGGCGCGCGTGGCGAAAAGCAATGCCACGGTGCTGCTGACTGGCGAATCCGGTGTCGGCAAGGAAGTCTTTGCCCGCTACATCCATGACCAGTCGCCGCGCAGCAAAGGGCCGTTTGTCGCCATCAACTGCGCGGCAATTCCGGACAACCTGCTTGAAGCCACGCTCTTCGGCCACGAAAAGGGCGCCTTCACCGGCGCGCAAAGCGCGCAGGCCGGCAAGTTCGAACAGGCCAATGGCGGCACCCTGCTGCTCGATGAAATCTCGGAAATGCCGCAGGGACTGCAAGCCAAATTGCTGCGCGTGTTGCAGGAACGCGAAGTCGAGCGCGTTGGCGGCAAGCGGCCGGCACCGGTCGATATCCGCGTGCTGGCCACATCCAACCGCAATATGGCTGCCGAAGTGGCGGCGGGCCGCTTCCGCGAGGATCTTTACTACCGGCTCAACGTTTTTCCCCTGGCAATCCCATCCCTGCGCGAACGGTCTGACGATGTCGTGCCGCTGGCGCGACACTTCCTGGCCGTGCATGGCGCGCGTCTCGGCCGGGTGGCGAAAATCAGTCCCGCGGCAGCGGCAATACTTGCCGCCCATGCCTGGCCGGGCAACGTGCGCGAGCTCGAAAACGTCATGCAGCGCGCCCTGATCCTGGCATCGGATGACAGCATCGATGCGGAGCACCTGCTGCTGCAAGGGGATGGCGTACCTGCGTTCAACTTCACGGCGACAACATTTGCCGCCGTACCGCCAGCGCCGACTATTGCGTCCATGCTTCCGCAAGCCCATGTTTTATCAGGGAATCCGGCCAACATGAAAGACCTCGAACGGCAGCACATCCTCGAAACACTCGCCAAAGTCGGCGGCTCGCGCAAGAAAGCCATCGAGATTCTGGGTATTTCCGAGCGCACGCTGCGCTACAAATTGAAGCAATATCGCGAGGAAGGTATGTTCGCGGATGGAAAAATGGAGGCGGAGTAGAATTTCGGCACGCAGCTTGCTATAAATCCGTGAATGCCAAATTATTGGCGACAGGACTATCACCATGGCCATCGATACCAGCAACCTCGAACAGATGCTTTCACAACTCAGTGCCGCCAGTGCCGTGGCACAGGGCAAGGCTGCACCCGCGGCAACCGCCGGTGGCGTCGAGTTCAGCCAGGCGCTCAAGTCGGCCATCGACCAGGTCAGCGCTGCCCAGCAGTCCGCCCAGCAAATGACCAAGGACTTCGTCGGCGGGCAAAGCAACGTCGACCTGCAGGACGTCATGATCAACCTGCAAAAAGCCAGCCTGTCGTTTCAACAGATGGTGCAGGTGCGCAACAAACTCGTCAGCGCCTATCAGGACGTGATGAACATGCCGGTTTAACGGCATCTAGGGAAGCGCCGATCAAGTCCGTCACACCGGCGTAGGCTGGTGTCAAATCACGCTGTGCCCACAATGCCCCACCCACCGGAGAGTCTCCACCTGAAGGCTTAACGTGGAATACGCAATTTGACGCCGGGTGATCCCGCGAGCGCAGCGAGCAAACTTCGACCCCCGCCCCGGGGCGGGGGCTGGGGGTGGGGGTGGGGGGCCATGGGAAGTGGCTGATTTTCATGATGCGGGGTGATGTTTCACGCATCATGAAAGTTAGCCATGCCCCAGTGGGGCCCCCTTAAAGGGAAAGTGCCGTCTCGCCAGAGCCGACTTTTTTATGCCTGTCTTCCAAAGCGCCACAAAGCGCCATTACCTGACATACACTTGTTTTCATTCTGATGAAGGACATGACATGAGCGCGACTAACCGCATCACTATCAACCCGGCTATTTGTCATGGCAAGCCCTGCATTCGCGGATTGCGCTATCCGGTGGAAAATCTGCTCGAACTGTTGGCGGGCGGCATGAGCATCGAGCAGGTTCTCGATGATTACGAAGACCTGCAGCGCGAGGACATTCTCGCCGCCCTGTCCTATGCGGCCCGGCTGGCCCATGTGAAACGGATGGAGCCTCTGGCTGCATGAAGTTTCTCGTCGATGCGCAGCTGCCACGCAGGCTCTGCAAGTGGTTGCGCGAGGCTGGGCACGATGTTGTTCACACTCTTGATCTGCCGCTGGGTAATGCAACGCCCGATTCGGTTGTTCTGTCCATTGCCTGAATGAACAACGCGTTGTCGTGACCAAGGACGATGATTTTGTCCAGTCGCACCTGATTTCCGGGCGTCCCGAAAAACTATTGCTGGTCGCCACCGGCAATATCGGCAATGCCGAACTGGAAACCCTGCTTCGCAACAATCTGGCCCGGATCGAGAATGCCTTGCAGGGCGCTCGCTTTGTGGAAATCAATCACAATAAGCTAACCGCACATGACTGAGCCACAGGGTGTCATCTGTTCCGGCTGCAATTCGACTTTCATGGCGGCAACACCATCCCTGATGATGAAACCGGTCATTCCGGCCCCGGCTTCAAGCATGCCGCGTTGACGGGCCCGGAATCCAGGGGTTTGCTTCTGGATACCGGTCTTCGCCGGTATGGCGGAGGCCGTGATGGTTCATCAAATATTTTCGGAAACGACAGCAAGCGTATCGGAACTGAAGCGCGATCCGATGGGTACGGTTGCGGCAGGAGAAGGCGCGGCGACTGGAGGCAAAACACAGTCACCTCCCCGCGAGGGGAGGCTGGGAGGGGCGGGCCAAAACTTTCAGATGGGTTAGCCGGAACGGCTAACCCATGCCCATTTCGCGTGCCTTCCGTTCCCGTTCCACCTTGATGATGTAACGCTGGATCAGCGTCATCATCGGCCCGGGCAATTTGACGAACTCGCAACCGGCACGGCGGATGCGCATGCCGTTTCTCATGGTGATATCGAACAAACTCTTGACCTTGAGCGTACCGTTGATCGAGCCGACTTCGGGCAATTCAAGATGGCAATCGGGGAACACATTGTCGATGTCAAACGGGATGCTCTCGGGTGGCGCGGAAATTCCCAGACCGCCGCCGCTGATGTCGAATACGTGTGCCTCATGGCCGTGCAGGCTGCCGTCAGGCAGGGGGATCGTCACCATGCAATTCAGCGGGCGGGCGATTGGCGTGGCCAGTCGATAATATTCGCGGCGTTGCAGACGCAAGACCTCGGTCGGCAGCGCACAGCGAAAAGCGGGGCGGCCGTCCTGTTCCACCCTGGAGAAGCCGCGCAGGATGAACTGCACCCGCACTTTTTCCAGGGTAGTCACGCAAAAGTGTTTCTCGGCGATCAGGGCCTTGCGGTTCATCTCGCTGCTGGGCCCGTAATCGAGGATCAGATGATCGTCCGCCACGACCGCCAGGGTGGTGATCAGCATGTCTTTGCCTTCGTTGAAGAAGGCCGTCATCTGCGAGACATGGCTGTACAAGCCGCGCATCACCACGAGGATTTCCGCCGGGGTGCGCAGCATGAACTGGTCGTATTCGCCGCCCTCGAGAATGTCGGGAGGGGGCGTGGTGGCGGGTGTGGTTGCGTTGGCCATGGTGGCGTCGGGACGTTCAGCGAACGCCGATTCTATTCCGACGCCGCGCCACCATTCGGAGAAAGTGCCTGACCGATGGCCTTTTGTTCCAATTGATACAGCCAGGACAGCAGTTCGGCGACTGCAATATACAGGGCCGGCGGGATATGGTCGTCCAGATCGACCTGCTGCAACAAGGTGACCAACTCGGGTGACTCATGCACATACACGCCATGCTCCTTGGCGCGCGCGATGATTTCCTGGGCGATCAATCCGCGCCCCTTGGCGACCACCTTCGGTGCGCGGTCGCCCGGAGCGTACTTCAACGCGACGGCGAGGGAACGCTTATCCCCGCTCATCGGAGCCGGACACCTGAACGCGGAAATCGACCAGCGGCACACCCGCCGCGGCGAGTGCCTCGGCCAGCTTTGCCGCGCCGGCGCGCAGATCGGTAGCGCTGGCGCCATGCGGCGTGGCGATGCTCACGCGCACGCCGCTGGGGGTCAGTTGCAGCGTGGCATCCATCTGCCCGAGGCGTGGCGTGTTCAGCGACAGCGCGGTGCGCCAGTTTGACTTCTCTTCGTCATCGCCGCCGGCGGCGCGTTCGCCATCCCACTCGATCTCCCAATCCATGACCTGCTTTGGCCAGACCTCGCCTTGCCACATGATCCGCTGGGTGGCGACAGCCTCAAGTTGCTGTTGCACCAGGGGGCGCAGTTCTTCGGGCACCTGCCGCGCGAAAGTGGCCGACTGAGCCGCTGTCTGCGCCGCCTGCTGCGCCGCAGCCTGGCTGGTTCCGGCCTGCGCCGTCGCCGGCAACGCGGTGGTTCCGGTTGGCGCCGTCCCACCAGCGCCGACTTTCTCGCCACCCACCTGCAAGGCTTGCAGAATGCTGCTGGTGGTGACGGCGCGCTCGGTGGCGGCATACTGAAAAGCGCTGGGTGCCGAACGTTGTCCCTGGGGTTCCTGCAGCAACTGCGCGAGCGGCAGTTTGCCGCTGACCCATTGCGCCTGGTGCGCCTCATAGAACAGCCCGCTTTGCGACACGGCCTTGGCCAGCGTCGGGGCCAATTGGGCTCCCGACGCGGGAGGCTGCGCGAACAGTGGCTGGCCGCGATTCAATTGGGCGGGCGGTGCGCTTTCACCATCGGCAGGTAACAACTGGCCGATCAGGCGCGCGGCCGAGCTGAAGCGGGCAAACGGGTAGGGCGCCGCCTTGCCATCAGCCGCTGTACCGCCGTCCGCCTGCTTGGCGATGATCACCTTGCCCGAGCGATCGACGACCACCAGTTCGAGCAAGTCGCCCGATTTGGCGCCAGCGGCCAGTTGCAGCGTCAGTTGCTGGCCGGCCACCAGCGCCCGGTAGGTGTTGCCGGGCAGGGCTTCCTGAATCTGCGCCGTAAAGGACTGGCCCGGACGCAATTCCGGGAATCTGGACGGCAGTTCTTGCGGCGGCTTGACCGGCTGCAGCAGGTTGGTTTCGGTCTGCATGCGCATGCGCAGGCCGGCATCGGGAGGGATCAAGGCCATTTGCTTCAAGTCACCCGACAGATTGCTTCAGGTCACGATAAAACTTTTCGTGAGGGCCAAAGGTCAGCAGTTTGATGCTCTCTGAATCAAGAATACGGTAGGCCAACAGGCACAGTTGATTGGACATCCTGAACTTGTAGACGCGCACGCCGGCAAGATCTCCGAGCTTGGCCTCTCCGACTCCCGGGTCGGCACCAATGGCGCGCACCGCCGCGTCGAGATCCTCCTTTTGTGGCCGCCGCAACTTTTTGGCCGCACGCACGAACGAGGGCGTGACCAGCAGGCGCATCAGCCGAACTCGTACTCGCCGACAACTTCTTCCTGATCGGCAACGAGAATTTCGCGGATCATGGCAAAAGGCAGATCGGGATTTTCCTCGGCGATTTTGCCAATCTTCGACCAATACTCGATCTGCTTGGGAACAGAGCGATGCTGGATGTGCGCGTGGCGCCTGGCCTGATCGACCAGGCCTTCCGGCAGTTTGACGTTGATGGACACAGCTGCCCTCCTTGCAAAAGGATGTATTCTAGTCCAGAAAGTACCAAAAGGTTACCTTTTGCTACATCCGGATATTTCCGGATGGAAGCTAGCTGCCAGCGCCGTAAGCCTGGTCGACCTGCCGCTTGCGCACATCTCCGCTCAGGAAGCGCCGTACCTGTTCCATCCAGGGTTCGGTATGGCGGCGCACTTCGGCGTCGTCCTTGAGGATGCGCTGGATCATGTCGCGCTTTTTTTCCGCGTCGCGCGGATCGCTCGAACCATTTTCGGCTTCCTGGGCCAGCGTGTCGCGCAATCCGGCCACCGCGTGTTCCAGATCGATCAGGCGTTCCCAGTCATTGGCGCGGGCCGCCTCCACCATGCGGGTGGACAGGGCGCACATCTGTTCGTAGATCTCGATCTGGGCAGGCATCAGCAGCATGGTAACGATCACGCAGCCCTTCTGCTGCCTGAAACAACGGCCGGATCGCGGGCTATTTCCTCCCAGGCGCCGCGCAGTTCGCGGAGCAGGCCGGAAACTTCCTCGATGATCTTTTTATCGTTCTTGAGATTGGCTGAAAGCAGCCGGTCGGCCATGTAGTCATACAGCGCCGCGAGCTTCTCGGACAGGCCGGAAGTGTCGTCGGAACTGAGGCTGACCTTGAGCCCGTTGATGATGATGTCGATCGCCTTGGAGATGGCCTGCCCCTTTTCGGCGATCAAATTCTGCTGCATGGCGTGGGTTGCCGTGCCGAGAGCCATCAAGGCGCCATCGAAGAGCATGAGGATCAGCTTGTGCGGGTTGGCGGCGGTCACGCCTGTCTCGACGCCGACCTGGGTGTAGGCGGAAGAGGGGTTGTGCATCGAGCTGAACATGGCTTTATCCTCAAACGGTTATTGGTTGTTGTTGCTGGCGCCGGGCAGGCTGGCGAGTTGTTGGGTGAGGTAATTCGAAGTCTGGTTCATGCTGGCGACGAGAACGTCGAGTGCCGTGAATTGCGCGCGGTAACGTTTTTCCACCTGCAGCAGTCGCAATTGCAGGGCCTCGCCGCGCTTCTGGATGTCCTTGATCGAGGCGTTGATGCCTTCGGTTCGGCTGCTGATCAGGCCGGCGCTGCCGACCACGCCCTCGAGCATCTCGTTGAAGCGCACCGCGATGCCCTTGTTGCCCGCGGTTGTCGAGCCAAACAGGGTGGCCAGATCGAAGTCGCGGTTGTTCAGGGCGGCCTGCAGCTTGGTGCTGTCGGTGGTCAGCGTGCCATCTTTCTGAATCGAAATGCCGATGTCGGACAGCGTGGCAATCCCGCCGGCGAGGCCGCTCACCGCGGCGCCAACCAGCGCGGTCAACTGTGACTGGACGCTACGCGCCGTGCTGTCGCCCGTGAGGACCGAAGCCTTTTTGTTGGCGGCATCGTAGGCGGTGAGGTTCTTGATCTGGGTATTGACGTCGTTGTAAGCCTTGACGAAGGCGCTGATGGCGCTATTGACCGCCCCGGTGTTGCGCGCCACGGTGACCGTGCTGGTACCCGTATCCTTTGCCAGCGTCAGGGTCACGCCATCGATGGCATCCGTGATGGTGTTGGAAGAGCGGGTGATGGTGATGCCATTGACGGTCAGTGTGGCGTCGTCTGCCGGCTGGATGACCTCCATCCCCGTGCCGCCGGTGTCCAGGCCGCTGAGCAGGTGGGTGCCGCCGCTGCCGTCGTCGCTTGCCGCGATCGACACGGCGCCCGCGCTGCCCGTGGTGCTGGAGGTCAGCACCAGCCGGTATTGTTCGGCGGTGCCGGTATTGACGATGCTGGCGGTCACGCCCGCATTCGCATCATTGATGGCCTGGCGGATGCCTTCCAGGGTGTTGTTGGAACTGTCGATGGTGATGTTCTTGGTCGTGCCGCCGACCGTGATGGCCAGCGCACCGGTGTTGAAGGTGTCGGTGCTGGCCGTATAGGGTGTCTGGGTGGCCAGGGTGTGGTTCTTGGCCCGCTGGACAATCGCGATGTTGTAAGTGCCTGCCGCCGCCGTGCTTGCCGCCGTCGCGGATAGCACCGTCGAATCGGAGGAAGACGCCGTCCAGCCGGTGAAGGTGCTGCTGGTCGTCAGGGCTTTGGTGGCGGTCTGCAGCGATGACAGGGCGCCTTTCAGGGCGCCGAAGGCCGACAGCTTGGCCTGGAAGGAAGCTTCCTTTCTCGCCAGCACGGTCAATGGCTGGCTCTCGACCTGCATCAGGCTGCTGACGATGCCGTTGATGTCGAGGCCGGAACCGAGTCCCGGAGATGAAATGGTTGCCATGTCGTGTGCCCTTGTTCAGTAGATCTTATAACGGTCCATGAGTGCGTTCCTTGAGGCTCAGAATCCGTGGACGAGAAAATCGATTGCGCCAGTAATCTCGTCGCGCCTGGCGGCAAGCGAGCCCACCGGATTTTTAAGAATCCGCTCCGGCACCGCGGCCATCTTGGCTGTTTCCAGCAGGCAAGCAATATCCTGCAAGGCAAAGACCGGGGTCAGCCGGGTGGGCAATATTTGCGCGGGGAAGGTGTCGCGCCTGCGGAGCGGAATGACCACGCGCGTGCCGAGGTCGCCGAGCAGGTCGGACTGAACATCGACCACAAAAGGCGTTGCCTGCGCGCCCGGCCCGTTGTTCGCAAAAACGTCGAACTGTGCCATCAGAAGTTCCGCCACTCATCGAGTGGCAAACCCTCTGTCGCGACAATCTTGTTATATGCCGCGATGAATTCCGCATGATCGGTCCGCCAGCGGCTGGCGCGTTCTTCTGCAACCAGATTGCGCAGAAAGTCGTCGCAGCTCTTTGAAATATTGATGCCCAATGCCTTGGCTTCGACGAGGACATCGGCCGACAAAGTGATGTTCGTCGCTTTACGGGCAGGCGTGATGGTCTTGTTCATGTTGTTTATCAATGGTGGCAATATATGCGCATCATAGATGTTCGATTTGTTCCACGCAAGCGAACCATGCGCCGTCCCGCAGCAGGGAGACCGTCAGGCCGGAAGCGGCCCGAAGAGGCTGCGCCGACTTTTGCGTCCCATTTCCGTGTGCGCTAAGGAAGGAAGCGCTGGTCAGGTCCGTCACACCGGCGCAGGCCGGTGTCCAGGTTGTTGATTTTCCTGGATTCCGGCTTGCGCCGGAATAATGGAATGGTCGCCCCTCCCTAAACGGCATCAATGTGCCAAAGTGAAGTCGTGACACTTACACTTAAACGAA
>JAUXOM010000003.1 GCA_030682175.1 Rhodocyclaceae bacterium | reverse complement strand
GCGGGCCACTGCGCTGTTATTGGCGGCGGGACTTGGACTTACGGCGGCCGGCGCGGCCTGGTCGCAGGAGTCGCTGCAAGACGTGATGAAACGGCGTGGTTTGAGCCAGCAGGACCTGCTGGCGGCGTCGAAGACCTATGTCCCCACCGGCAAGCGCGACGAGTTTGTTGCCTTCAGTTCCGGCGGCCAGTCCGGTCAGGTCATCGTCTATGGCATTCCTTCGATGCGCATCCTCAAGTACATCGGCGTATTCACCCCCGAGCCCTGGCAGGGTTACGGCTTCGACGAAAACTCGAAAGCCGTGCTGCGCCAAGGCAACATCGATGGCAAGGAAATCAACTGGGGCGATACCCACCACCCGGCGATCTCCGAGACCCAGGGCAAATACGACGGCCAGTTCCTCTTCATCAACGACAAGGCCAACCCGCGGATTGGCGTGATCGACCTGCGCGACTTCGAGACCAAGCAGATCGTGGTTAACCCGATCTTCAAGTCGATGCACGGTGGCGCCTTCGTCACCCCGAATACCGAATACATCATCGACGCCGCGCAATACGCCGCGCCGCTTGAGAACCGGAAGTTCCATCCGCTGGAAGAATTCAACGAGAAATATCGTGGCGGCATCACCTACTGGAAATTCGACCGCAAGGAAGGCCGCATCAACGAGAAGGAATCCTTCTCGCTCGAACTGCCGCCCTACTCGCAGGACCTCTCCGACGCCGGCAAGGGGCCAAGCGATGGCTGGTCATTCACCAACTCCTTCTGTACCGAGCGTTACGTCGGCGGCATCGAGAAAGGCCGCCCGCCGTACGAAGCCGGCTGCTCCGCCAAGGACACCGACTACATGCACGTGATCAACTGGAAGAAGGCCGCCGAACTGGTCAAGCAGGGCAAGGCCAGGAAGATCAACGGCCACAACATCATCATGATGGAAACGGCCATCAAGGAAGGCATCCTGTTCCTGATCCCCGAGCCCAAGTCGCCGCACGGCGTCGACGTCACGCCGGACGGCAAGTTCATCATCGTCGCCGGCAAGCTCGACACCCATGTCTCGGTGTTCTCCTTCGAGAAGATCATGGCCGCCATCAAGGACGGCAAGTTCGAATCCAGGGATCCGTACGGCATCCCGGTGCTGAGCATGAAGGACACGTTGCATACCCAGGTGTCCCTCGGCCTCGGCCCCCTGCACACGCAATACGACGCCAAGCCCTGCGTGGCCTACACCTCCCTGTATGTGGATAGCCAGGTCGCCAAGTGGAACTACTGCGAAGGCAAGGTGCTCGACAAGCTCTCCGTGCATTACAACATTGGCCACCTGATGACCATGGAAGGCGATTCCATGGAGCCGAAGGGCAAGTATCTGGTCGCGCTGAACAAGCTGGCGATCGATCGTTTCGTACCGGTGGGGCCCCTGCATCCGCAGAACCACCAGTTGATCGACATCAGCGGCGACAAGATGCAATTGCTCTACGACATGCCGCTGCCGCTGGGCGAGCCGCACTACGTCGTCGCCATCGAAGCCGGTAAGCTGAAGCCGGGCGTGCGCTACAAGGTCGGCACCGACAGCCGCACCGACCGGCCGCACCCGGGCGCCGTGCGTGCCGGCGAAGAGAAGACCGTCAAGAAGGGCAACAAGGTCGAGGTGTTCGGCACCCTGATCCGTTCGCACATTACCCCGGAAACCATTGAGGTCGATGTCGGCGACGAAGTGACGATCCACCTGACCAACCTCGAGCGGGCGCAGGACGAAACCCACGGCTTTGCGGTATCGACCTACAACGTGCACGCCTCGGTCGAGCCGGGCAAGACCGTCACGGTCAAGTTCAAGGCCGACAAGGAAGGCGTCTATCCGTACTACTGCACCGAGTTCTGTTCAGCACTCCACCTCGAGATGCAGGGCTACCTGCTGGTCAAGCCGAAGGGCTGGAAGGCAAGCAAGAAAGAACTGGCCAAGGGCAGCTACACGGAAGCCGATTACAAGGCGACGGTGAAGAAGGTGGTGGTTACCCTGGTTATCATCGACTCCGTGGTGGCCTACATCACCAGCGTCAATTACAAGGACTTCCCGGACGTCGTCGCGATGGTGGAAGACGCCTTCGACCAATTGGGCAAGACCAAGGGCCTGAAGGAAAGGCATGAGGCGTTCGCCGCCAAGAAGGATTGGGAAAACGCCAACCTCTGGGCCGAACAAATCTGGCAATACCAGGTCAAGACCGCCGACCTCGGCCTGCGCGCCAAAACCTACCTCGAACAGAATGGCGCTAAAAAAGTGAAGTAACTGTTGAGTAAATTGATCTGATTCAAGGAAGTACGTGGGCGGGTGTGTAGACTCACTCAGCACATCCGCCACAATACATACCATAGCGAAAGGAAAACCATGAAGCATGCCCTGTTGATGGCCGCCGCACTTGCGGTTTCTGTTCCGGCCTTCGCCGCCGACGGCGCCAAGCTCTACCAGGAAAAGACTTGTGTCGCCTGCCATGGCAAGGATGCCAAAACCCCCCTGCTACCCACCTATCCCAAGATTTCTGGCCAAAACGCCGCCTATGCCGAGCAGCAGATGAAGGACATCAAGAGCGGTGCGCGCGCCAACGGCCAGAGCGCCGCGATGAAGGGCGTGATGCATCTGGTCAGCGACGCGGAAATCAAGGCGCTGGCGGGTTACCTGTCAAAACTGAAATGAGGATAAAAAAATGATCAAGACATTGACGCTTGCGTTCTCCATGGTACTGCTCCCCGCCATCGCCTTCGCCGGCCCGCCGGCACCGAAGGCTGCCGGTATCGAGTCGAAAGACTACCAGTGGGGAAAGATGGAAGGCGAACTCAAGGAGGCGCTGGCCAAGAAGGGTGATATCAAGCGCGGCAAGGAGACCTACGAGATTTGCGGCGCCTGCCACCTGCCCAACGGCGCCGGTCGCCCGGACGGCACCTTCCCGCAGCTCGCCGGTCAGCACACCACCGTGCTGATCAAGCAGATGGCCGACATCCGCATGGGCCTGCGCGACAACCCGACCATGTACCCCTTCGCCAAGGAAATGACCGATCCGCAGGATCTGGCCGACACCTCGGCTTATATCGAAAGTCTGTGTGTCCCCGTCGATCATGGCAAGTATGAGGGCAAGGACGTCGCTCTCCAGAACGCCAAGGGCAAGGAACTTTACGAAAAGCAGTGCCTGGAATGCCATGGCAAGAACGGTGAGGGCGACAAAGCCAAGTTCTATCCGGTGATCGCCGGCCAGCACTACAAGTACCTGTTGCGGCAGATGACCGAGATTCGCGACGGCCATCGTCGCAATGCCAACCCGGACATGGTGAAGGTCATCAAGCCCTACACCAACGAGCAGTTGGTGGCGATTTCCGCCTACCAGGCGAGCCTCTCGATGCCAGGTTCGATGTGCAAACCGAAGGCCGGCGCCAAGAAGAAGTAAGCAAGCAAATAAGCAAGACCGTGCTGTAATCAAGCCCGCGCGCCGATCCGTCGGCCGCGGTTGCGGTCCGAAAGAGATCACCATTATGAAGTTCACCAGCAACCCCAATACCCCTGTCGCCGGCCTCACCCTGATCGCACTGGTGGCCATGATCGCTGCCTATTTCGCGCCGATCTGGTGGGTGTCGCTGACCGCGCCCAACTATCCGCCGGACGCCTTCCCCGACGGCATCCGCATCCACTTCCATTTCGACGGCGTCCAAAACGGCTGCAAGGCGGCTGGCAAGGGTACGCGCATGGCCGGCGAGATCATCCAGAAGGACCTCTCGCACGAGGTGGAACGTTACAACCCCATCCTTGACGCCGGCAAGGACATGGACAAGGGGGCCAAGGGCCTCGACTGCGTCCATGAGATGAACACCATCAACCACTACGTCGGCATGTTCCCCATTGCCACTGGCGCACCGGTGGAAAAACCGCTGGCCAAGTTCTTCTTCGGCTTCTTCTCCGTCATGCTGCTGGCCTTCGCCGTGGCGCAACAAAGGCTGCGGCTGATGATTCTCGCCGCCGGTTTCGCCGCCGTGGCCGCCTGGATGATCGTCGACCAGTATGTGCTCGGCCATCTGGCCAGGCACGTCGACACCTACATGCGCGATTCCGGCACCTACTTCAAGGACCCGGACCGGATCAAGGCATGGGGCGCGAACGTCATGCTGATCACCCATATCGTCATCGCCGGCCTGATTGCCATCATGGGCATCGTCGTGCTCGGCGTCTGGAAGATTCGCCAGTTCCAGTTGTTGCTGGCCGCCGTGCCGGCGCTACTGCCGGTGTTCTTCGTCATCACGTACGCCGGCTGGCTGTGGTTCTTCGGCCACAACCTGCACCCCTGGGGCGCTTTCACCGTCAAGCCCTTCATGCCGACGGTGTTCGGCGAGGGCAAGGTAGCGCAGTTCTCGACCTACTCTTACCCCTACTGGGGCTACGCACTGCTGCTGGTGACGGGCTTTGCGCTGGCGCTCGCCATCCTGCTGCGGCGCAAGCAGTTGCGCGAAGGCGCCGCCGAATAACGAATGCGCGCCCTGCTACCGCTCCTGGCGCTGGGCGTGTCGACGCTGCTGGTCGCGGCGGAGACCGGCGGCGAGATCGGCTGGCGCGGCGTCGCCGCAGCCGAGACCCAGGCGCCGCTACAGGGGAAAACGGCTGACATGAGCAACGCCCCGCGCGTCGATGTCGACCGGCCCAAGCCCTTCTTCATGCTGCACGAGCGTGACCGCCGTGTGCATGGTCTCAAGCCCTTTCAGTCACTGGTCGATGCGGCGCCGGCCGGCTCGGTGCTGAAGCCGCCGCCGGGCATCTATGCCGGCCCGGTGCGGGTCGACAAGCCGCTGACCATCGACGGCGGCGGCCAGGTCACCATCGATGCCGGTGACAAGGGAACGGTATTCGAACTGAGAACCGACGGTGCCGTCCTCAGCGGGCTGCGCCTGACCGGCTCCGGAGAATCGCATGACACCGACGACAGTTGCCTCGATGTGCGCGGCCACCACAACCGCATCGAAAACCTGGTCATCGACAACTGTCTGTTCGGCATCGACTTGAAACAATCCAGTGACACCACGCTGCGCGGCAACCGCATCAAATCGAAGCCCTTCGACCTCGGCATGCGCGGCGACGGCCTGCGCCTGTGGTACAGCCATCGCAACCTGATCGAGGATAACGAAGTGGTCGATACGCGTGATATGGTGGCGTGGTATTCCAACGACAACATCTTTCGCGGCAACATTGGCAAGCGCAGCCGTTATTCAATTCATTTCATGTTTGCCAACAACAACCTCGTCGAGAACAACCGCTTCCATGATAATGCCGTCGGCATCTACTTCATGTATATGGAAGGCGGTGCCGCGCGCAACAACGTGATCTCGCACGCCACCGGCGCGGCCGGCATGGCCTTCGGCTTCAAGGAATCGAGCAACATCGAGGTTTCCGGCAACGAGATCATCTACTGCGCCGTCGGCGTCGGTTCCGATCTTTCGCCCTTCCAGCCCGACACGACGATCCGCTTCACGAACAACCGCTTCGCCTACAACGGCATCGCCGTGCAGTTCACCAGCGAGTTGGGCGGTAACCTGCTGACGGACAACGTCTTCGAGGGCAACCTGACCGACGTGTTCCAGGGCGGGCGCGGCAACGGCGACAAGAACCGCTGGAGCGGCAATTATTTCGACACCTATCAGGGCTTCGACCGCGACAACAATGGCATCGGCGATACCCCGCACGAGAATTACGCCTACGCCGACCGCTTGTGGATGGAAATACCCGCCGCGCGCTTTTTCAGGAATTCGCCGGTGCTCGAACTGCTCGACTTCCTCGAGCGCCTGGCGCCTTTCTCCGCGCCCGAGATGCAGATGCGCGACGCACTGCCGCGTTTCGCCAAGCCGGCGGCCAGACGCGCATGAGCGACGCAGAGCAGCTTCCAGAGGATTCCACCACGCCGCAACCAAAAGTCGGCGCTGGCGGGACGGCGTCAGCCGGATCGCCGCGTGAAATGGGGACGGCGCCGTTGTCCAAGGAGCGCCGTCAGCAGGCGCGGCGGCGCGTGCTGCGCACCATCTTGCTTACCGGCGGCGTGCTCGGCGCGGCGCTGTCCGGCTTCCTGCCGCTGGTCTATGCGCAGAAGCAGCGGTTGCGGCCGCCCGGCGCGCTCGACGAGAAGGACTTCCTGGCGAGCTGCATCAAGTGCGGCCAGTGCGTGCAGGTCTGTCCGGTGGCGGCCATCAAGCTGGCCGATCTCGTCGACGGCATTGGTGTTGGCGCGCCCTACATCGACGCCCGGGCGCAGGCTTGCGATTTTTCCTGCGACGCCGTGCAGTGCATCCTCGCCTGTCCGACCGGCTCGCTCACCTACGAAAAGCCGGACTTCATGACGGTGCGGGCCGGTGCCGCGATGGCGGCCAAGCCCATCCTGTTGGCCAAGGAACAGGACGCCGAGCCGACGCTCAATCTCGCCGAGCGCATCGGCGTGGCGCGTCTGACGCGGCCCGAGGCCTGTCTCGCCATCCAGGGCAAGGGTTTCAAGGGTCAGGCGCGCGGCCCTGCCTTCCAGGGCCGGCTCCGCTACATGGCCGTAGACCGCTGGAAACCGATCAAGGTCGCCGCGCACCCCTACGATGTTGCCGAATGCGACCTCTGCGTGCGCGAGTGTCCGATCAAGGGTGCGATTTCCATCGAGACCGTGTTCGCGCCCAACGGCACGCAAAGGAAATCGCCGGTGGTGCACGAACCCTGCGTCGGCTGCGGTGTCTGCGAAATGATCTGCCCGGTGGAGCCAGCCGCCATTGAAATTGTGCCGCGCGAGGTGTGGAAGACATCATGAGCGAGAACGTGCTCAAGCGCCGCTTCCGCGAGCAGATCATGATCATGTTCGGCCGCGCGCCGAAGAAGCCCGAACAGATCAGCGCGCGGGCGCAGCAGGCGCATCAGCTCAAGCGCATGACCAACAAGGCCGACCTGCAGGCGACCAAGGCGCACCTGCGGGCCCACGAGGTGAAGTCGACCAAGTGGCGCAACCGCCGCTGGGCGACGCTGCTTATCGTCAACCTGCTATTCACCGTCTCCTTCTACTTCGACATCCAGTTGCTCGAAGGCGCGCTGACCGCTTCGCGTTTCATCGGCTTCCACCTCGTCGACCTCAATTCCGCGCTGCAGGTGATGCTCGCGCACAAGCACATCATCACCAATCTGTTGATCGGCACCGGCACGGTGCTGGTATTGTGGATACTGTTCGGCGGCCGCGCCTATTGTTCCTGGGTCTGCCCCTACCACCTGCTGGCCGAGTGGGCCGAAAAACTCCATCTCTACCTGGTGAAGAAAAAGCTGGTTACCGACCAGACCATCGATCGCCGCTTGCGCAGCGTGTTCTGGGTCATCTTCGCCGTGCTCGCCGCCGCCACCGGTTACACGGTGTTCGAGGCAATCTCACCGACCGGCATCCTCTCGCGCGCGCTGATCTACGGCCCCGGCCTGGCGTTGCTGTGGGTGCTGGCGCTGCTGGTGTTCGAGGTGTTTTTCTCGAAGCGCGCGTGGTGCCGCTACGCCTGCCCGATCGGCCTAACCTATGGCGTGGTCGGCATCATTTCGCCGCTGCGCATCAAGTACAAGCTGGCCGGCTGTTTCCACGAGGGCGACTGCCGCAAGGTCTGCCTGGTGCCGCATGTGCTTGACGTTGTCATCAAGGGCCGCGCCGTCGATATCGAGGTGCCGATCGGCCCCGACTGCACGCGCTGTGGACTGTGCGTTGATACCTGCCCGACGGGGTCATTGACCTTCGAAGTGAAGGGCCTTTCGAAACTACTCTGAATGATCAAATTCCAGAACGTCGCCAAGACATTCCGCCGCGCCCGCGTGCTCGATGGCATCGACCTTGAGATCGGGCTGGGGGAGCGCGTTGCGCTGATCGGCTCCAACGGCGCCGGCAAGACCACGCTGATCCGCTGCCTGCTCGGTGAATACAACCACGCTGGCCTGGTCACCATCGAAGGCCGCTCGCCGCGCGCCGAGCGCGCTGCCGTGCTCGGCATGATCGGTTTTGTGCCGCAACTGCCGCCGCCATTGAAAATGCCGGTGGGCCAGTTGATCGACTTTGCCGCCTCGCTGTGCAATAGCGATCCCCAGCGCATTTTCGACCTGGCCAGGCGGCTTGGCCTCGATGTTGATGGGGTAGTCGCGCGCCAGTTCGTCAGGTTGTCCGGTGGCATGAAACAGAAACTGCTGATCGCCATCGCACTCGGCCGCGACGCGCAGGTGCTGGTGCTCGACGAGCCGGCCGCCAACCTCGATCCCGCGGCGCGCAAGATCTTCTTCGAACTGCTGGCCGAGCGCGCCGCGGTTGCGACCATGCTGATTTCCAGCCATCGCATCGACGAGGTGTCGACCCTGGTCAATCGCGTGATCGAACTCGACATGGGCAAGGTGGTACTCGACGACCGCGTCGCCGACGACGTTGCGCTCGCTGGCCGCCTCGACTGCCGCATCGTGGTCAAGCGCACCGAGCCGGCCTTCGCCAAGGCCATGGCGAGCTGGCACTTTACCGATCACAGTGGTGGTGGCCTCGAATGGAGCGGCGCGGTGGCGGGGCCGGATCGCCTGCGCTTCATGGGCATGACCTCGCGCTATGTCGCGCTGATCAGCGACATCTCGCTCAAGGAAGCCGACGCAAAAGTCGGCGTGACCGAAGGAAATCCCCGTGGGACTGGCGGGACGGCGCAGTGACATGAGACGCCGCGAATTTCTTGTCGCCGGTTTCGCGCTCACGCCGCTCGCCGCCGCACTTTCCGCCTGCGGCAAGAACGCAGGCTGGCCGGAAGGCATGGCCGAGATCAAATGGGACCGCGACACCTGCGTCCGCTGCAACATGGTGATTTCCGACCGCCGCTTCGCCGCCGAGATGCGCGGCGGGCCGAAGAACACGGTGTTCAAGTTCGACGATATCGGCTGCGCCGTGTTCTGGCTGCGCGACAAACTCACGAACTACCCGTGGATGACGGAGGCGGATACGCGACTGTGGGTGGCCGACGTCACCAGCAGCGGCAACGAGGTGCGTTGGCTCGATGCCCGCTCGGCGCACTATTTCAGCAAGACCTCGCCGATGGGCTACAACCTCGGCGCGGTGGCACTGCCGCAGGCGGGATCGATGGCGTTCCCGGACATGAGCGTCCATATCCTCGCAAAGGGCAAATAGGCATGAAGCAATTGTGGCTCACCGCCAAGCTGGACATCGTCGAATCGTTGCGCGCGCGCTGGTTCCATATCTACACGCTGGTGTTCGGCGGCATCGTCGCGCTGCTGTTTCTGTTCGGCCTGACCGAATCGCGCGTGCTCGGCTTCATTGGCCTGTCGCGCCTCCTGGTCACTTACATCCAGCTCACCATGGCGATCCTGCCGATCTTCGTGCTGATCACCACCGTGCGCTCGGTGGCCGGCGACCGCGAGGCCGGCGTCTTCGAATACCTGCTCTCGCTGCCGGTGTCGCTCTCAGCCTGGTTCTGGGGCAAGATCCTTGGCCGCTATGTGGTCATCTTCGCGCCGGTGTTTCTTGCCATGCTCGGCGCGGTGCTGTGGGCGCTGGCGGTCGGCATCGAGGTGCCGTGGGGCATGTTCGGCTACTACACGGCACTGCTGGCCGTGATGGCCGCCTGCTTCCTCGGCATCGGCATGCTGATCTCGGCCGTGGCGCGCGGCACCGACGTGGCCCAGGGCGCGGCTTTTTTCGTCTGGCTGACGCTGCTGCTGTTCCTCGACCTGATCCTGCTCGGCGTGATGATCCAGGGCAGGGTGGCGCCCGAGCTGGCGGTCACCATCGCGCTTGCCAACCCGCTGCAGGTCTTCCGCACGGCGGCGCTGGCGCTGTTCGATCCGCAACTGATCGTGCTCGGCCCCTCGGCTTACGTGATTCTCGATCTCTTCGGCGTTACCGGCTTCAAGATTTTTGCGCTCGTCTATCCCGCCGTGCTCGGCCTCGCGGCGGCGACGCTGGGTTATCACCTGTTCCGTCGCGGCGATCTGCCATGAGATATTGGGCCGCCGCATTGCTGGCTTGCATCAGCCTGTCCGCCACTGCGGCCGGGAATCTGTCGAGCGCGCCGCTGTTCGCCGCGACACTGTTTGATCTCGATGATAAATCGGTGCCCTTTGCGGCCTACCAGGGCCGGCCCCTGATTGTGAATTTCTGGGCGCGCTGGTGCGCACCCTGCCGTGTCGAGATTCCGGAACTGGTGGACATCCAGACACGCTACAGGGCACGTGGCATTGAGGTCATCGGCCTGAACATCGAAAACGCCGCGGCGCCGGTGCGCGATTTTGCCAAGGCCTACGACATCAACTACCCGGTGCTGCTGACCAAGGACAAGGGTATCGCCCTGCTGCAGGCACTGGGCAACAGCAAGGCCGGCCTGCCTTACACCGTCGTCATCAACCGGCAGGGTGTAATCGTCGCCAGCAAGCTGGGGGCAATGACGCGGGCCGAACTGGAAGCCGCCAGTGCGGCAGCGCTCAAGTAGGCGCCTGCACTCAATCAACAATGGAAACGCCCATGCCAAAACCACTGGAACCGACCCTCGAGAGCCTGCCGAATCCAGTGCTGCGCTACTTTGCCGCAACGCGTCCCGCCTTCCTTTCGGTGACTTTCGTCGGTGGCCTACTCGGCCTGGCAACGGCGGCGTTTTCCGGCATTCAAGTCGGACCGACGCTGGCTACCGTGACCCTGTTCTTCGCCCTGCTGGCGCATGCCGGTGCCAATGTCATCAATGATTACTACGATGCGCTTTCCGGTTGCGACGCGGCCAACACGGAACGCCAGTTTCCATTTACCGGCGGCAGCCGCTTCATCCAGAACGGCGTCCTGACCCTGCGCGTCACCGGCATCTTCGGCTATGCCCTGCTGGCCATGGTGATTCCTGCCGGACTATGGCTGACGGCCGTCAGTGGACCGGGGCTCATCCTGATTGGCCTGGCCGGACTGATCGTCGGCTGGGCCTATTCGGCGCCGCCCCTGCAGCTGCAAAGCCGGGGGCTGGGCGAATTCGCCATCACTGCCGGCTGGCTGCTGGTCGTCGTCGGCAGCGACTTCGTGCAACGCCACGGTTTTTCCTTTGTGCCCGTTGCCGCAGGCCT
Organism: Rhodocyclaceae bacterium; assembly: GCA_030682175.1. GTDB lineage: Bacteria > Pseudomonadota > Gammaproteobacteria > Burkholderiales > Rhodocyclaceae > Sulfuricystis. The sequence continues at coordinate 44,424 of JAUXOM010000003.1, read as the reverse complement.
GGGTTTTGCCCTGCTGGTGGCGAACGTGCTTTACATCAACCAGTTTCCCGACGTGAAGGCGGACGCCGCTGCGGGCAAGCACACCCTGGTGGTGAAGCTGGGTGTGGCACGGGCGCGTTGGGGCTATGTGGCGATTGCCGCGCTGGCCTACGGCTGGTTGCTGGCGATGGTGTTGCTGGGCGAACTGCCGGTGACGGTCTTGATTGCATTGCTGCCCGCGCTTGCCAGCATCATGGCGGCGCGCCAGCTCTGGTCCGGCGCCGGACAGCCCGCAGAACTGGTGCCGGCACTCAAATTGACCATTCTCGCCGCCAGCGCGCACGGCCTGCTGCTGGCAATTATCCTGTGCCTGCCGTGGGGGCGTCCGGCTTGAGCGAACAGGACTGAGGCCCGGCGCGGCAATGCAGGAAATATTCTCTCGCGCAGGCAGCATCATGCCGTCGAAAGCGCTGATCGTGCCCAGCGTGTCCTGCGCGTTGCCGATGAGTGCCGGCGGAGATTACGTCAAACCCGCCAGCCGATGAAGCTGTTCGCCTATGTCATGGTATGGCTGGTTCCCCCGGCACTGGCGGCGTCGCCCCTGCTCCTGCAGCCCCTGATCGACGCAACCCCGGCGGGCGGCACACTGCGCCTGGCACCAGGCAGCTACGCCGGTCCGGCAGCGATCCGCAAGCCAATGACCCTGGAAGGTGGGCGGCGGGCCGTCATCATTGGCGATGGCAACAGCACGGTACTGGCCGTCGCCGCCAATGGTGTGACCCTGCGCGGCTTGCGCCTGACCGGCAGCGGCGACTCGCACGACCGGATCGACGCCGGGATTCTGCTGGAGGGTGACGACCATCGTGTCGAGGACAACGAGATTGACGATGTCCTGTTCGGCATCCATCTCAAGCAGGTCAATCACTCGCGAATTGCCGCCAACCGGATCACCGGCAAGCCGCTTGAGTTGGCCATGCGCGGCGACGCCATTCGCATCTGGTACAGCCGCCACAATGTCATTGAGGGCAATCATTTCACCCGCGCACGCGACCTGACCTTTGCCAACTCGGCGGACAACCGGATTGTCGGCAACCGCTTTACAGACGGGCGTTACGGCATGCAAATCATTTTTTCGCCGCGTCTGCTGGTCGAGAACAACCGGCTCACGGATACCGGCACCGGCATCGTCGTGCTCTATTCGCCCGGCCTGATCCTGCGCGGCAACCACGTGGCCCACGCGCTCAGCGGCGGCGGTGGTGGCATTGTGTTCAAGGAGAGCGACGCTGCCTTGGTCGAGAACAATGAAGTGCTGCACTGCTCGGTGGGTCTCAAGGTCGATGCGCCACCGCAGTCCGCCGGCGCACTGACGGTCAGGAACAACCGCTTTGCGCACAACATCATCGGCATGTTCTTCTATGGCGAAGCGGGCGGCCATCGCTTTTTCGACAATCGCTTCGAGAACAACCTGAGCACGGTGGCGATCAGCGCACCGGGCGCCGGCAGCGCCAATGTCTGGCGCGGCAATTACTGGGATGACTATCAGGGTTTCGATCGCAACGGCGACGGCATTGGCGACACGCCGCACGAGATTTATCTGTTTGCCGACCGCATCTGGATGGAAACGCCGCTGGCGACATTCTTTCGCAACTCGCCGGCACTCGAACTGCTGGATTTCCTCGAACGCCTGGCACCTTTTTCGGCACCTCACCGGGTCCTGACCGATCCGGCACCGGATTTGCGCCGCCACTTTTCGCATCCCGACAAGGAGACCAAGGACCGATGAAACGCACCATATTCCGCGCCAGATTTACACCGCTGCGCCTGCTTGGCGTTGCCGCAAGCGCCCTGTTGCTTGGCGCCACCACCACGCACGGCGCCGAACTCACTGGCCAGCAAGACAGCGGCAAGGAGATCTATGGCCCGTGCGCCGCCTGTCACGGAGACCAGGGTCAAGGGGGCAAGCGCGGCGAATATCCCCGCCTGGCCGGGCAGCGCGCGGCTTTTACCGAGGATTCGCTCAAAAAGTTTCGCACCCGCGAGCGCCTCAACCTGCCCATGGTGCCCTACACGCAGGAACGCGAACTGACGGACGTGGATATCAAACTGGTTTCGGCCTATCTGGCGGATATCACCCTGCAAACCACGTTTCCCGACTTCAAAGACACCGATGATGCGCTGACGCGCCTGGAAGCGATGGAAAAGGTCATGATCATCCCGAAGCTGGAGGGCGACCTGGACAACGGCAAGAAGCTTTACAAGGAGGAGTGCGCCTATTGCCACGGTCAAGACGGCAAGGGCGTCGGCCGCTTTCCGATGCTGGTCGGGCAATACACGAATTATCTGCAACGGCAGATGGACGCCTATCTCAAGGGCGAACGGCCCCACGATCTGGTCGCCGACGAGGAAGAGGAGGAAGAAAAACTCAAGGCCAAGCCCAAAGGCGTCGGCGTGCTCGGCCGCCTGACGAAAAAGGACATCGACGACATCCTCGCCTACATTACCCGACTGCAGGACCATAAATGAAATGAGAGACAAACTGCTTGCCTGACGCGGGCAGTCTCGGTTAGAATGCGCGGCTCTTTTAGTCCCGGCCCAAGTTCAGTATTCGCTAGCGTTGGCCTGCGCTGAAATTTCCATTTTCGTCACCCGAAGTTCTGGAGCAAAATTATTATGTCCCGCGTATGCCAAGTAACGGGCAAGGGCCCGATGGTTGGGAACCACGTTTCCCACGCCAACAACCGGACCAAGCGCCGCTATCTGCCCAACCTGCATGCCCGCAAGTTCTGGGTCGAAACCGAAAACCGCTGGGTGCGCCTGCGCGTTTCCAACGCCGGTCTGCGCACCATCGACAAGAAAGGCATCGACGTTGTTCTCGCCGAGTTGCGCGAACGCGGCGAAGCCGTTTGACCTGGAGGTAAAACATCATGGCATCCAAAGGCGGACGTGAAAAAATCAAGCTCGAGTCCACAGCCGGAACCGGGCATTTCTATACGACCAACAAAAACAAGCGCACCACACCGGAAAAGCTCGAGTTCATGAAATTCGATCCGAAGGTACGCAAACACGTGCTCTACAAGGAAATCAAACTCAAGTAAGCCGCGCTTACCCGGGTTCGAGAAGACGCCAGCAGGCCCAACGCCTACTGGCGTTTTTCTTTTTGCCTACTGGCGTTTTTCTTTTTGCCCGCCGGATTTTTCAGAAGCCGTGCCCATCTGGGCAGAGCGCCACCCACAGCATGGAGAAAACCGTGAGCTCACCCGCCACCGCCAACTCACCATCCCGGCAGCGCCTCGAGCACTTTCCGGTTGCCATGTTCTCCATCGTGATGGGCACCACCGGGCTCGCCATCGCCTGGAAGAAGGCGCACCACGTCTTTGGACTGCCGGCGGAAATCGGCCTCGCCCTGAGCTGGTGGGCGCTCGGGCTATTCGGCCTGCTGTCAGTCGCCTATCTGGCCAAGCTGGTCAAGCACGGCGCGGCGGTGCAGCTTGAATTTGCCCACCCGATCCGCCTGCATTTCTTCCCCACCATCTCCATCTCCCTGCTGCTTCTGGCGGTGGCCTTCATCGAGACCCTGCCCGGCCTCGCCTTCAGCTTCTGGACAATCGGCGCCGGCCTGCATCTGCTGTTCACCCTGACGGTGATGAGCAGCTGGATCCACCACACCCGCTACGACATCAAACACGCCAACCCGGCCTGGTTCATTCCCGTGGTGGGCAACGTCGTCGTGCCCATCGCTGGCGCCAGCTTCGCCCCGCCCGAAGTTTCGTGGTTCTTCTTCAGCATCGGCCTGGTGTTCTGGATCGTCTTGCTGACGATCGTCATGAACCGCCTGTTTTTCCATGAACCGTTGCCCGAGCGCCTGACGCCGACGCTGTTCATCCTGATCGCGCCACCGGCCGTCGGCTTCCTCGCCTGGATGAAGCTCAACCCCGGCGAGATCGACGCCTTTGCGCGCATTCTTTACCACGTTGCGCTGTTCCTCACGCTGCTGCTGGCCAGCAACGCGCTGCGCTTCTTCCGCCTGCGTTTCTTCCTGTCCACCTGGGCCTATTCATTTCCGCTGGCTGCCATGACCATCGCCACGCTGACCATGACCGAGCATCATGTTAACGGCGGCCCATTCATGCCGCTCGGCGTACTGCTGCTGTCCGTGTTGTCGCTGGTACTGGCGCTGCTGACGGTCCGCACACTGCAAGGCATGCTGCGCGGTGAAATTTGCGTACCGGAGTAAAGCGGGACGGGAAACGCATGGCTTACCCCAGGCTTTTACTGCGATAATCCGCGCTACCGCCACATTTCCGGGAAGTGCAGATGCAGTTGAATTGGGCGATCATTATTCGATGCTGCGGACGTATCATTCCAGCCGTCTGCATGAGCGGCTGGCTGACGGCCTCCGCCCTGGCGGCCGATGTCAGCATCGGCGTGCTGGCCTTGCGCGGTCCCGAGAAAACGCTTGAGACCTGGTCGGCCACCGCCGGCTACCTCGAACAGCAACTGCCCGGCAATACCTTCAAGATCGTCCCGCTCGGCTTCGAGGAGGTACGTCTCGCGGTGCGGCAGGGCCGGGTCGATTTCATCCTGACCAATTCGTCCTATTACGTCGAACTGGAATCCCATTACGGCGTCAGCGCCATTGCCACCCTGCAGAACCGCTTCGGACACAGCACCTTTGGCGGGGTCATTTTCACGCGCGCCGACCGCAAGGACATCCGCACCCTGGCCGACCTGCGGAAAAAATCCTTTGTCGCCACGGATCCGAGTTCCTTCGGCGGCTGGCACGTCGGCTGGCGCGAACTACAACGCCAGGGTTTGAATCCCGCGCGGGACTTTGCCCGGCTCGGCTTCGCCGGCACCCATGATGAAGCGGTGTATGCCGTGCGCGACGGGCGCGCCGACGCCGGCACGGTGCGCACCGAAACCCTGGAACTGATGGCGGCCGAAGGCAAGATCCGTCTCGATGACTATTTCGTCCTCAACCGTCAGCGCGTCGAAGGCTTTCCCCCGCTGCTCTCCACGCCGCTCTACCCGGAGTGGCCAATTGCCCGCTTGCGTCATGTGCCCGAAGCACTCGCCATCCAGGTCGCCATCGCCCTGATGCAGATGCCGGCTGACGCTCCCGCCGCACAGGCTGGAAACATCACGGGCTGGACCCTGCCGCTCAACTACCAGCCGGTTCACGAGGCGCTGCGGGAATTGCGGATCGGCCCTTACGAACATTCGCATCGGCTGACCCGGGCCGAGTTCATGTCCCAATACGGCCACTGGATCGCGCTGGCCCTGGCCTTCACCCTGCTGACCAGCCTCACCACCGCCTATGTGGTGCGCATCAACGGTCGCCTGCGCGCCAATCATGCCGACCTCGCCGAACTCAATGCCACGCTCGAAGAGCGGGTGCATCAGCGCACCGCGGAAGTCGAGCGCCTGCTGAAACGCGAGCGCTTTCAGCGCAGCGTGGTCGAGATGGTGGCCGACGTCAATCAGATCCTGATCACCTCCAGCTCGCTGGATGAAATGCTCAAGGCCTGCTGCGACCGGCTGATTGCCGACACCGCGTACCGCTTTGCCTGGGTGGGCCTGCTGCGCGCCGGGCAGCTGGAGGTGGCAGCCAAGTCCTATGGCCCCACCGAGATCATGCGCAATTTTGCCACCTGTCGCGACAAGGGTCCGGGCCGCGAGGCAGTGGCTGAAAACCGCACCGTGATCGCCCGCGACCCGGCCGCGATTGCCGCAGAATTGATCCAGGCCGGCGTGCATGCCGTCATCGCCTTGCCGTTGCGGCGCGACGCCTATGGCGAAGCGCTCGGCCACCTGTGCGTCCTGAGCGGGCGCGCGGAGGGCTTCGATAGCGAAGAGGTCGAGATGCTCGAACAACTGGCGGGCGACATCGGCTTCGCCCTCCATGCCTTCAATCAGCAGACGGAAGCCCATCGCCTCGAACGGGAACGCATCAGCAACTACGAAGAAACCATCCTGTCCCTGGTGGACATGATCGAGAAACGGGACACTTACACCGCCGGCCATACCCGCCGCGTCGCCCAGTATTGCGAATTGATTGCCGCGCGACTCGGCCACAGCCCTGAAGAAATCGAAAAGCTCAAGCGCGCCGCCTCCTTGCATGACATCGGCAAAATCGCGATTCCCGATGCCGTACTGCTGAAACCGGGCATCCTGACGCCCCTGGAATACGAACTGATCAAGCAGCACGCCGAAGAAGGCTACCGGACGTTGCACCGCATCGACATGTACAAGGAACTCGCCGAGATCATGCGTTCGCACCATGAGCGCGAGGATGGCTCCGGCTATCCGCAAGGTCTGGTCAGCGGCCAGATCCCCCGCCTGGCGCAAATTATGGCGGTCGCCGACAGCTTCGACGCCATGGTCAGCAACCGCATCTACAAGGCGCGCAAGGAAGTCGCCGTAGCGCTTGAGGAACTCAAGCAACAGGCGGGCAAACGCTTCGCCGCCGACGTGGTTGCCGCCGCCTGCGAAGTGCTACGCGAGGTTGTGCCCCCCACGAGCGCCGACCAGATGCCGAAGACACCGCTCGAGCATCAGCGTTTCGCCTATTTTTTCGATGACCCGCTGACCGGCACGCACAACGCCAACTATCTGCAGATCATGCTGCGCAATGGCCTGCCCGCCCATCTCACCCATGCCTACGTCTTGCTGCTGCAGAACTTTTCCAGCATCAACCAGGACAGCGGCTGGATGACCGGCAATCAGGCGCTGGCCGGCTTCTCGGCGGCACTGATCGCCCACTTTCCCGATGCCCTGGTGTTCCGGGTCATGGGCGATGATTTCGTCATGCTGTCGGCGCAGCCCCTGAGCATCGACGGCGACGGCCTGAAGGCACTCTCCCCGCTGAAGGGTACGCGGGTCGAAGTCAAGGTGCGCGCACTGGACCCACAGGGTGCCGGACGGGAAGACCTGCTGAAACTGTTGTAGCCGCCAGCGGCGCCTTCGGCGCCGTACCGCCAGCGCCGACTTTTAATTCCGCAGCAGCCTGACCTCACGCTGCGGGAAGGGAATCTCGATGCCGGCCGCCTTGAAGGCCTTCCAGATCGCCAGATGAATGTCCGACTTGATCTGCATCGAGCCTTCTTCCGGATCGGCGATCCAGAAACCGATTTCGAGATTGATGCCCGAATCGGCAAAGGCGGTGACAAAGCCCTTCGGCGGCGGGTCAGCCAGCACGCGCGGCTGGGCGCGCGCCGCGGCGACAATGACGGCCAGCGCGCGTTCCAGATCGGTGTCGTAGGCGACCTGCACCTGCGTGGTGAGACGCACCTTGGGATCGGTGAAGGTTTCATTGGTGATGATCGAACCGACGAGCATTTCGTTGGGGACGATCATCTCGACGCCGGCCAGGCTGCGCAGCACCGTGAAGCGCGTGGTAATGCACGTGACGATGCCGCGCGCGGTGCCCGCGGCACCCGCGCCAATCGCGACCAGGTTGCCGATGCGGATCGAGCGGTCGAGCAGGATGATGAAGCCAGACACATAATTCGCCGCGATCTTTTGCAGGCCGAAGCCCAAGCCGATACCCAGCGCGCCGCCGAACACCGACAGCATGGTCAGGTCGATGCCGACCAGCGGCAGGCCGATCAGCACCGCCAGCAGGATGAGCAGTGCGCGCGCCAGGCGGCCGAACACCAACTGCAGGTTGCCGTCGAGCCCGCGCGCACTCAGTAGCTTGGCCTCGATAACGCCGCTGATCCACAGCGCCACCAACAGGGTGACCAGCACGACGCCCAGGCCTTGCAGAATCAGCCAGAGGTCGAGTTTTGACTTGCCGAGACTGAAGCTCACGCCCTGCATCAGGTCGATCACTTCCGGCAACAAACCCAGAATGTGGAGCGCCACCACGCTCCAGACCATGAACGCCAGCGTGCGTTCGAAACCGGCGAGCCAGGGCGCACTGCCAGTGAAGCTGTGACGCACGATGAACATCACCGCGCGGATTACCATCAGCGAGATCAAGAGCGGAATGGCGAGCGTCAGCAGATTGACGCTGTGCCACTGGGCGAGGAGCGGCCGCGCCGCCAGCACCAGCAGCAGCATGACGGCGGGCAAGCCGAGCCGCTTGAGTCCGCGCCGACCGAAGGCATGGGCGGAACCCTCGGGCACGACATCGCTCTCCGCACCGCTGGCCACACGCCGTCCCAGCCAGCGATCAAACCCCCAGGCCAGCACAAAACAGGCCGCCAGCACGCCGATCTGCCACAGCACGGCCGGTTGTTGCAGGTCGCGCCAGAGTTCGATCAGCAAGCCACCGATCTGTTTGCCGGTGTTCTCAGAAAACATGCCGGGCCGTCCCAAGTGTTTTCTGGCCCCCTGGGGGGAGAGCGCCGCACAGCGGCGCATGCGGGGGGAGTCTTCTCATGGCAGGAGTGCTTCGGCATAGGGTAGCGCTTCTTCACGATGACGCCGCCAGTTGTCGAGATAGGCACGCACCAGCCGCGGGTTGCCGCGCAGAATCAGCAGGTTTTCGGCATTTCTGGCCTGCGCCGAAAAGCTGAAGTTGTAACTGCCGGTAATGACCACGGGCGCATCTCCTTCCGCATCGATGAGCAGGATTTTATTATGCGCGGCGGCGTAGCGGGTTTCCAGGCGTACGGCGATGCCCGCGGCGTGAAGCTGCGGCACCAGCGAGTTGCTGCCCTTCGTCACCATATCGCGATCGGCCAGTACTTCCACCTTGACACCCCGCTCATGCGCCGTGGTCAGCGCGTTGGCGATGTTCCGGCTGGTGACCAGATAAGCCTGCACACGCAGCTGCTTTCTCGCTGCGCCGATTTCGCGGATCAACGCCCCTTCGGCATCGTCCCAGGGGGTGAACAACACTTCCATGGTACCCACGGCAGGCAGTTCGACCGCCGCTGCCGCCAAGGGCAGCCACGCCAGCGCAGCGGCAATCAGCCAGTGCCTCACGCCGCGCGTTCCAGCACGGCGGCGTAGAAACCATCGGTGCCGTGGATATGTGGCGCGAGTTGCAGGTCGGGGCCGGGCAGTTCGAGGGTGATACCCTGCGCGGCCAATACCTCACCGGCCGCGCGACGCGAAAACTGCGGGTGCGCGGCGAGAAAGGCGTCGACGATGTGCGCGTTTTCCTCGGGCAACAGGCTGCAGGTCGCATAGACCAGTCGCCCGCCGGGTTTCAACAACTTTGCGGCCGCGGCCAGGATGTTGCCCTGCTTGACCGTCAGTTCGGCCACGCTTTGCGGCGTCTGCCGCCACTTCAGATCGGGATTGCGCCGCAGCGTGCCCAGACCCGAACAGGGTGCGTCGACCAGCACGCGATCACACTTGCCGGCCAGCCGTTTCACGCGCTGGTCGTTCTCGTGGGCAATCGCGACCGGATGCACGTTCGACAAGCCGGAGCGCGCCAGGCGCGGCTTGAGCTTGGCCAGGCGCTTTTCGGCAACATCGAATGCATACAACCTGCCGGTAGACCGCATCAGGGCACCCAGCAGCAGGGTCTTGCCACCGGCACCGGCGCAGAAATCGACCACCATTTCACCGCGCTTCGGTGCGAGCAGATGGCCGAGCAACTGGCTGCCCTCATCCTGCACTTCGATGGCCCCGGACAGGAACAGGGGATACTGCGACAGCGCCGGCTTGCCCGCCAGCCGCACGCCTTCGGGCGCCAGCGGACAGGCCTTGGCGGCGATGCCATGCTTTTCCAGTTGCGCCAGCACGACGGGACGCGTGTCCCTCATCAGATTGACCCGCAGATCAAGGGGCGCGGGCTGATTCAGGGCGCGGGCCAGCGCCAGCAGTTCGGCGGCGGGCATCAGGGCAGAGAGCCGCTCCGCCAGCCAATCGGGAAAATCCGCCTGCTCGGCCAGGCTCAATACCGGTTCTGTCTGCGCCTTGCGTTGCGCCAGCCATTCCGCATCGTGTTTCGACAACACCGCATCGAGCGAGCGATAGCTCAAGCCCGTTTCGCGGATCAGTGCTGCCAGCACCAGTTGGCGTGGCGTGGCGTCCGCGCCAACCCAGGCGGTCAGCGTCCGCAGCTTGCGCAGCACGGTATACGCTGTCTCGGCAATGAAGGCGCGCTCCTTCGGACCGGAGCGGTGGGCGCGGAAAAAGGCGGATAGTGCAACGTCAGCCGGCTGGTGCAGGCCCAACAACTCGTGGGTCGCGGCAATCGCCTGGTCGATCAGGATGCGGGTCAGGCTTGCCTTGTCCGTACCGTCCTCGGCTGAAACCCGGCGGTGGCCGGGCGCCTGAACAGCGGTGCCACGCGCCTGGGGAGCGGGGTTGCGGAGAGGGGAGCGTTTATTCATTGTGTATTGTCCAGTTCGACCGCAATCGCGGTCTGGTCATAAACTTCGCCCTTGCGGTCGCGATGGCGAATCTTGAGCGGCAGGCGGGTGGCGATGTCGAGCCAGACCTCGGTGGAATCATCGTTTGTCACGCCATTGGCGGGTGGCATGATGAGATGCAGCACGCTGCGCGACCCGAACGGGGTTTCGAGCCGGGTCGTTTCGGCCACCCTGACCACATGGCGCGCCAGCTTGCGCCCGGTCGCCACCGTTATCGCAAATTCCTGCGCGTCGTGCGGCATCGTGCTGAGTTGATAGAGCATCGACAGCAGATCCTGCACCGGTTCGTTCATGGCCACTTCCGCGCCACTATCCAGGGTCAGGCGCCCCTGCACCGGGTCGAAGCGCAACAACAGTTTGCGCTTGCCATCCCGTTCATTCTTGAACTCGAGCGGCTGCAGGCCGGTCGCCACCAGATTGCCGCGACTTTCCTGGACAACCATCGCCGGCCTGAGCAATGCGGCGATGCCGACGGTTTCGGTGACAGCACGCAGTTGATAGGTCGCACCGTCGTGCTGCCAGCGGTGTTCGGCCTGGCCAACGACAAAGTTGCTGTCGCCGCGTGTCACCTCGAAAAGGATGCGGCCGCGCTGCGGCCAGGCACGGGCAACTGCCGGGTCAAAAGTCGGCGTGACCGAAGGAAATCCCTGTGGGACTGGCGGTACGGCGCCCGCCTGGCCCGCCGCGTCATCGGGGACGGCGTCAGGCTGCGGTTTGTCCGGTTGAGCGGTCGGTAGTGCTTCAGGGGCTTGCGCCAGGTTTTCCGCAACCGGCGCATCGGTACTCGCCGGCGGAGCGCCGGAAGTCTGCGGCAGCGCGGCAGGTTTTTCTTGCGGGGTACGCCGTTTCACCGGCACGGGCTGCGGCATGACCGGCGCGGCCGTCTGCGCCAGCGGCAGCAGCTTCGCATCGAGCGACGGCAGATTCGCGGCCTCATCCACCAGAGGCATGCCCCAGCCCGGAGTCAGCAGAAGAACCAGATGCAGCATCAGCGAAAACGCCAATGCGAGCAGGAATGGCCGGCGTACGCTGACACTCATTTGTCCTCTGGTACGCGCAAGACTGCCTCGGCAGAGGTGGCGTCGCTCGTCCAGATGACCCGCCCCGCCTCCAGCCGGCAGCGTCCTGCCAGAATGCCCCGCGCCGCCTGCGGGTAGACCAGATGCTCCTGCGCCAGCACCCGCGCAGCCAGCGTATGGGCCGTATCGCCCGTCAGCACCGGCACGACCGCCTGAACGATGATCGGGCCGCAATCGAGCGACGGCGTGACGAAATGCACAGTGCAGCCATGCACGCGCACGCCGGCCTGCAAGGCGGCCTCATGGGTATGCAGGCCGGGGAAGGCGGGCAGCAGGGACGGGTGGATGTTCACCAGGCGCCCTTCAAAACGCCGCACGAAGGCTTCGGTCAGCACGCGCATGAAGCCGGCCAGCAGCACCAGATCGGCACCGCGCCGTTCGATCTCGGCGGCAAGTTCGTTGTCGAAAGCCTCGCGCGTCGCAAATGTCTTGTGGTCGACCACCGCGGTCGGCACGCCGCGCGCGGCCGCCCAGGCCAGCCCTGCCGCATCCGGGCGATTGCTGATGACGGCGGCGCAGGTGCCGGGCAGTCGGGTATCGAGCAGGGATTGCATGTTGCTGCCGCGACCGGAAATGAGGATGACGTAACGTTTCATTTGATTGGTAAAAAGACGGCGGTGGCTAAATTCTGGGCGATCTTGACGACGTTGCGATTGGTCTTGTCGGCGACAACCCGGGAGAGCAGGTCGAGGTTGCCGACCAGGCGACCGAACTCGCGTTCGAAACTGAGATTTTGCACCGGCGCCATTTCATTGGAAAACAGGATGGGGCTGCCCGCCGCAAGATCACCCTCGGGCTGGCTGCGGCGTGCATTCGCCAGTTTCCAGGCGGCGATCTCGACGTTGCGCGCGGCATTATGCAATTTTTGCGCATCGAGATCATCGAGAATGAAAAATTCCGTCTTGCCGTTGAACGCGTCATTCAGCATGTCGCCGAGTCCGCCGACAAACGCGGCGACGCGGTCGCGCGGATACTCTTCGCGCAGTCCGGCCAGCAGCAGCACGGTGCCGCGCTGCCCGCCGGCGGAAGACGCCGCCGCATGGCGGGCCAGGTCGGACAGTTGCAGCAGTGCCGCATCGAGATTGGCATGTCCGCCTTTTTTCCATTCGCGCGGATTGCGCCGGTACAGTTTTTCAGCCAGGCGCACCAAACTGGCATTGACTTCGTGACGGTGCAGGTCGGCCAGGCGATCCACATCGGTCTTGGCGAACTGCTTGGGGCTCGACACGCAGCCGAGCAGCGGCATGGCCATCAGCATGACCAGCGTCGCGCGCCGTTTCACCAGTACGCTCCAGCAATGAGTTGGCCAATGGCATCCATGTCGCTCCCAGTTTACCCCAGCGCCTATAATCCGGCCCCATGCCGCGCATCCAGCCCCTGCCCGACCTTCTGATCAGCCAGATCGCCGCCGGCGAGGTGGTCGAGCGGCCGGCCTCGGTATTGAAGGAGTTGATCGAGAACAGCCTCGACGCCGGGGCGACAAAGATCGATGTGCAGCTTGAAGAAGGCGGCGTCAAGCTGATCCGCGTCGCCGATGACGGCAGCGGCATGACCCGCGATGACCTGCCGCTGGCGCTGGCGCGGCACGCCACCAGCAAGATCGCCAGCCTCGCCGATCTCGAGCGCGTGGCAAGCTACGGTTTCCGCGGCGAAGCGCTCGCTTCCATCGCCGCGGTGGCCCGCGTTACCGTCACCAGCCGCACGGCGGACGCCCCGCACGCATGGCAATTCGACGCGGCAAGCGCAGACAGCGCGCCGGCAGCGCAGGCCGCAGGTACCGTGATCGTTGTCGCCGACCTCTATTTCAATACCCCGGCGCGGCGCAAATTCCTCAAGACCACCGCCACCGAATTCGCCCACTGCGACGACGTGCTGACGCGCATGGCGCAGGTGCGTCCGGATGTCGCTTTCACGCTGACACACAACGGCCAGGTAAAACGCCGTCTCGCCAGCGCCGACTTTCCGCGCCGCGCCCGCGACCTGCTCGGTGACGAATTTCTCGCTCACGCCCGCCCGGTCGAGGCGATGGCCGGACCGTTGCGACTGGCCGGCTACGCCGCCCTGCCCGCCTATGCCAGGTCGTCGCGCGCCGAGCAATATTTCTACGTCAATGGCCGCTTCGTGCGCGACAAACTGCTGGTCCATGCGGCGCGCCAGGCTTATGCCGACGTGCTGCATGGCGCGCACCACCCGGCCTATGTGCTGTTTCTCGAACTCGATCCGGCGGCGGTCGATGTCAATGTGCATCCCGCCAAGACCGAAGTGCGTTTTCGCGATGCGCGCGGCGTCCATCAGTTCGTCTTTCATGCCGTGCAGCGGGTTCTCGCCGCGCCGCTGGCAGCGGCGCATGCAGCCGCGAGTGGCGTACCGCCAGTCCCACGGGGATTTCCTCCGATCACGCCGACTTTTGCGCCACCGCGGCAGACCAGCTTCGCGGTACATGAACCCAATGCCGCACCCTATCTGGATTTTGTCAGCCAGGCATTTAGCGACGCCGTCCCACCAACGCCGACTTTCGCTGCCACCGCACATCCGCTCGGCTATGCCCTCGCCCAGTTGCACGGTATCTACATCCTGGCCCAGAACACCGAGGGCCTCGTGCTCGTCGACATGCATGCCGCACACGAGCGCATCCTCTATGAGCGCCTCAAGACCAGTGCCAACAACCAGACCGAGGTGCAGCAGCTGCTGGTTCCTGTGCTGTTTGCGGCCAGCGCCGGCGAATTCGCCAGTGCGGAAGCGCATGCCGACACGCTCGCCACCCTCGGCTTCGCCATCAGCCCGGCCGGACCGCAGCAACTCGCCGTGCGCGCCGTTCCCGTCCTGCTGTCCGGCGGTGACATCGTCGCGCTGGCGCGCGCCCTGCTCGCCGACCTGGCCGCACAACCCGCCAGTCGCGTCATCGAAACCCGGCGCAACGAATTGCTCGGCACCATGGCCTGCCACGGCGCCGTGCGCGCCCATCGCAGCCTGAGCGTTCCGGAAATGAATGCCTTGCTGCGCCAGATGGAAACCACCGAACGCGCCGACCAGTGCAATCATGGCCGGCCAACCTGGGTGCAACTGTCGATCAGCGAACTCGACCGGCTGTTCATGCGCGGCCGATGAAACGCCATACCAGCACTCATGCAGCAGCGTTGGCGAAGGGCCACCCCGAGCAAACGCGCCACGCGCCGCCAGGCGCAACCCGCGCGAAAGCCGGAACGGAGCACCCCGTAATAGACGAGCGTGGCAAGCTACAGTCACCTCCCCGCGCGGGGAGGTCGGGAGGGGCGGGCAATATGCCAGCAGCGCTGGCAATCCTTGGCCCTACCGCGAGCGGCAAGACCGATCTGGCGCTCGCCATCGCCGCGCGTTTTCCCGTCGAGATCGTCAGCCTCGATTCCGCCCAGGTGTTCATCGACATGGACATCGGCACGGCCAAGCCCGACCGGGAAACGCTCGCACGCTTCCCGCACCATCTGATCGACCTGATCACGCCCGAAGAAAGTTATTCGGCAGCGCAGTTCCGCGCCGCTGCGCTGCGGATCATGGCGGAGATCACCGCGCGCGGCCATGTGCCGCTGCTGGTCGGCGGCACCATGCTCTATTTCAAGGCGCTCACCGCCGGGCTGGCCGATCTGCCGCCGGCCGATCCCGCCCTGCGCGCGGCCATCGACGCCGCAGCTGCCGTACAGGGCTGGCCGGCCCTGCATGCCGAACTGGCGCGTTACGACCCTGCCACGGCAGCGCGACTGGCCCCCACCGACGCCCAGCGCATCCAGCGGGCCCTCGAAGTGCTGCGGCTCACCGGCAAACCGCTGGGCGACTTTTTTGCCAGCCAAACCGCCGCGCCCCTGCCCTACCACCTGCTGACGCTGGCCCTGGCCGCACCGGAACGGAAAATCCTGCACGAACGCATTGCCACCCGCTTTGCTGCCATGCTTGATGCCGGCCTGGTCGATGAGGTCGTGGCCTTGCGGCGCAAATACCGCCTGAGCGCAGAGCTGCCGGCGATGCGCTGCGTGGGTTATCGCCAGGTCTGGCAGTTGTTGGAAAATCAACTGCCGGCAGCGGCATTGCTCGAACGCGGCACCATCGCCACCCGCCAGTTCGCCAAGCGGCAGCTCACCTGGATGCGGGCTTTGCGCGAATCCGGCATCCTCGACCACGAAATGGATTTGGCAGAATCCGCGACTGCTGCCAAAATGCTGCACCTTGTAGATCAGCATCTGGCGCGCTTAGCGAAAATTCCGGCATGACCACCCAGACCATCAGCGCGGACGAACTGGAAAGGTTCACCACCAAGAACCGGCGCGAAGTCCTGTTTTACCTGCATCAGTTGATCAATGACGGCGAGCGGATCAGCGTGTCCTTCAACGAGGGCAAGGACACCGTGCTGACCATGCTGCTGCATATCAATGAAGCCGAAAACATGCTGATTTTCGACTGGGGCGGCAGTGAAACCGCCAACCGCAAGCTCATGCAGAGCGAGCGCAATTACTTCGTCTGCACGCCCCACGGGGTTAAAAACCAGTTCATGTGCGGGATGGTCTACGAAACCATTTACCGGAAGCGGCGCGCCTTCGCCACCCGCCTCCCAGACTATTACACGCGCCTGCAGCGGCGCGAGTTTTTCCGCCTGGTACTACCGATGACCCGGCGCCCGACCTGCATCATCAAGCAGGGAGAAAAGCCAGTGATGGAACTCTCAGTGGTGGATCTCAGTATCGGCGGGATTGCCGCCGAACTGTCCGGCAGCCAGCTTGCCTACGAAATTGGCCAGACACTGCCATACGCCCAGATCGAACTCAAGGGTGTCGGCACGCTTGAGGTCACCCTGGAGATTCGTGACAAGAGCACCGTGCAACGCGGCGGGAAGGTTGCCGACCGCATCGGCTGCCGCTTCATCAACCTGAGCCAGGCCGTGGAAAATCAATTGCAGCGGTTCATCACCAGCGTGCAGCGCGAGGAGCGCGCCAGGCTCGGCGGTTAACTTTCTGGCCCGCCCCCCCTCCCCCCCTCGCGGGGGGTTCTTGCTTGCTCGCTGCGCTCGACCATTACGGGGCGCTATTGTTCACGCTCCGGTGCGGTTTGCGCCTGGCGGCGCGTGCCGCGTTTGCTTGGCAGCCCGCTCCCTCAATCCCTCTCCCGCAAGCGGGAGAGGGAAGCTATCTGCCTCCTCTCTCCCTCTGGGAGAGAGGTCGGGAGAGAGGGATTGGCCCGGCGCAAACGCTACGCCGACTTTCACGCTAACGAATGATTGTCTGTTCCTGGCCGGCCTGCCGCGCCTCGATCCGCCCAAGCGCATACACCGTTTCACCTGCCGCCGTCAGCAGTTCGCTCGCCCGAGCCGCATCGGCGGCGGCCACCACCACCACCATGCCGATGCCGCAGTTGAAAACGCGATGCATCTCGTCGTCGGCGACGTTGCCCGCGCGCTGCAGCCACTGAAAGAGCGGCGGCAGCGTCCATGCGGACTTCTCGATCACGGCGGTCACATCCTCCGGCAGCACGCGCGGCACGTTGCCGGTGATGCCGCCACCGGTGATGTGGGCCATGCCCTTCACCGTCAGCGACTCCATCAGCTTGAGCAGGGACTTGACGTAGATGCGCGTCGGCGCGATCAGCGCATCTGCAAACGGCTGACCATGAAAATCGGCCGCCAGATCGGGCTGAGCCCGTTCGACGATGCGCCGGATCAGGGAATAGCCATTGGAATGGGCGCCGGAAGAGGCCAGACCCAACACAGTGTCGCCTGGCCCAATGCTTTTACCGTCGATGATCTTTGCTTTTTCGACCGCGCCGACGGCGAAGCCGGCCAGATCATATTCGCCGGCCGGATACATGTCCGGCATCTCGGCCGTTTCGCCGCCGATCAACGCACAACCGGCCAGTTCGCAGCCCTTGGCAATCCCCTCGACAACGCTTGCCGCCGTATCCACATCGAGCTTGCCGCAGGCGAAGTAATCAAGGAAGAACAGCGGTTCGGCGCCCTGCACGAGAATGTCATTGACACTCATCGCCACCAGGTCCTGTCCCACGGTGTCATGGCGGTTCAACTGGAAGGCCAGCCTGAGCTTGGTGCCGACGCCGTCGGTGCCCGATACCAGCACCGGCTGCTTGTATTTTTTCGAAATTTCGAACAAGGCGCCGAAGCCACCGATGCCGCCGAGCACTTCGGGACGCATGGTACGTTTGGCAGCAGGCTTGATGCGCTCGACCAGGGCATCGCCGGCATCGATATCGACCCCCGCTTCGCGATACGTCATGGAATTCGTCGGGGATCTGGAAGATGTATTCATTGTCGAGGCAGCCGGGAAAATGGATTTGCGGCGATAATCCGCCTGTTGGTTGATTCCGCGCGGGAAGCCGCAGATTTTACCGGAATTGACCTGCCCACACCGTCTTGCGCCAACCATCTTGACCCAACTTCTCCTCGACCTCCAGCCCACCCAGGCGCCCAGCCTCGACAACTTCATCGTCGGCCAAAACCAGGAACTGCTGGCGCGGCTGCGCACGCTGGCCGCGTCCGGTTGCTTCGACGCCCTCTACCTCTGGGGATCGCCAGGTTGCGGCAAGAGTCATCTGCTGGCAGCGGTGGCGACGCTTGCCATGCGCCGCCGTCCGGCGCTGCTGCTGGCAGGCACCGCGGCGGCGCCAGAGTTAACCGCCCCTCCCGGCGGCCTGCTGATCGTGGACGATGTCGACACCCTCGACGATGCGGCGCAAATCGCCCTGTTTCGCATTTTCAACACGGCACGCATGCTCGGCCTCGGCCTGTTGCTTGCCGGCAGCAGCCCGCCATTGCAACTACAGTTGCGCGAGGACCTGCGCACGCGCATCGGACAGGCACTGATCTACGAAGTCAAAACACTCAACGACGAGCAAAAGGCCGCCGCCCTGCGCCGCCATGCCCTGGAACGCGGCCTGCGCGTCGAGGATGGCCTGGTACGTTACCTGCTGGCGCACGGCCGGCGTGACCTGCCCTCGCTGATGGCGGTGCTGGACCAGCTTGACCGCGCCACGCTGGAACGCCAGCGCCATGCCACGCTGCCGCTGTTGAAGGAAGCCATGCAACTGACACTGGTTGCCGACGAACAGGATCCCGGCACGCCTTGATAGAGAAAACACCAACTGGACAAGCCATGAACCTGACACTTTTCGATCTGGACAACACCCTCCTCAGCGGCGATTCCGACTTCGAATGGGCGCAATTCCTCATTACCAAAGGCGTACTCGACCGCGAAGTACATGAGGCCCAAAATCAGATCTTTTACGACGAGTACAAGGCCGGCATTCTCGACATTCACACCTTCCTTGAGTTTCAGCTGGCACCGCTGGCGCGCCATCCGCGCGCGGAACTCGATGCCTGGCACGCCGAATTCATGGCTACGCGCATCCTGCCGCAGATCAGTGGCGCGGCACGCGCGCTGGTCGACCAGCACCTGGCGGCCGGCGATTTGTGCGCCATCGTGACCGCCACCAACAGCTTCGTCACCGGCCCGATCTGCCGCGAGCTCAACATTCCCCATCTGGTCGCGACCATTCCCGCCCACCGGGACGGCCAGTTCACCGGTGCGCCGCGCGGCACCCCGGCGTTCCGCGAAGGCAAGATCGAGCGGGTCGAGGCCTGGCTCGAATCGCTCGGCCTGTGGTGGGGCGCTTTCGAACACAGCACTTTTTACAGCGACTCGCTGAATGACCTGCCGCTGCTGGCCAAGGTCGACCATCCCGTGGCCGTCGACCCGGACGACACCTTGCGCGGGCATGCCGGCAAGCAGGGCTGGCCCATTCTGAGCCTTCGGGTATGATGCCGGCCTCACTTTCGTGAGGCCGGCAGATGCCAATGCACGAACAAGGGGAGACTTCCCCTTGTATATCCCCCGGAGAATCCGTACTCCGAATAATTTTTCCGGCAATGAGCGATAAGACAATAACTGCATGATCCGCAAGATTTTGCGCCGCATCTTCAAGCGCGGCGAACCCTCACCCCATCCCGTCGAGATCATCCCGGCCGAGCGCCACGGCATCCGTCCCGATGGTGTCTCACCTGGCGCCCGCCGCACCTGCGAGACCCTGCAACAGGCCGGCCACCACGCCTATGTCGTTGGTGGCGCGGTACGTGACCTGATCGCCGGCCTCACGCCCAAGGATTACGACGTCGCCACCGATGCCACGCCCGACCAGGTGCGGCAGCTGTTCCGTCGCTCGCGCATCATCGGCCGCCGCTTTCAGATCGTGCACGTCATGCAGGGTGGCGAAACCCTTGAGGTGTCGACCTTTCGCGCCGCCCATGACGCAGACACCCTGAAGGACGAGCACGGCCGCGTGCTGCGCGACAACGTCTGGGGCAGCATGGAAGACGACGCCGCGCGGCGCGACTTCACCATCAACGCGCTCTATTACGATCCGACCAGCGGCGCGGTGTTCGACTATCACCACGGCGTGCGCGATCTGCAAAGAAAAACCCTGCGCATGATCGGCGACCCGCGCGCCCGTTACCGCGAAGATCCGGTGCGCATGCTGCGCGCCGTGCGCTTTTCCGCCAAGCTCGACCTGCGCCTCGACCCGCAGGTGCAGGCGCCGATCCGTGAAATGGCCGAGCTGATCGAAAACGTGCCCTCGTCACGCCTGTTCGACGAGATGCTCAAGCTGCTGTTTTCCGGTCATGCCGTCGAATGCGTGAAGCGCCTGCGCGAAGATGGCCTGCACCAGGGCCTCCTGCCGCTGCTCGATGTCATTTGCGAACAACCGCTGGGCGAGAAATTCGTCATGCTGGCCCTGGCCGATACGGATCTGCGCATCCGCGCCGATAAACGCACCTCGCCGGGTTTCCTGTTCGCCACCCTGTTGTGGCACGAAGTGCTCGCCAACTGGGAAATACGCAAAAAAAACGGCGAACCGTCGGTGCCCGCGCTGCACACCGCGATGGACGAAGTCCTCGACACTCAGGGAGAAAAGCTGGCGATCACGCGCCGCATCGCTGGCGACATCAAGGACATCTGGCTGTTGCAACCGCGCTTCGAGAAGCGCGGCGGCCGCGCGCCCTTCCGTCTCATCGAACAGCAGCGCTTTCGCGCCGCGTGGGACTTTTTGCTGCTGCGCGCGAAGAGCGGCGAAGCGCCGCAGGAACTCGCCGACTGGTGGCTGGCCTTCCAGGAAGCGGGCAACGCGGAACGCGAAGAAATGCTGAAACCGGACAGCGCCCCGAAAAAGCGTCGGCGGCGCAGTGGGCGCAAGTCCGGCGCGGGGACCACGGGAGACGCCGTCCCGCCAGCGCCGACTATTGCGGACTAGGGTTCCACCGCATGGCTACGCGCCCGGTCACTGCCTATGTCGCACTCGGCGCCAATCTTGGTGCTCCGATCGTCACCGTGCGCGCCGCCATCGAAGCACTGCGCGGACTGGCGGGTGCGCGCCTGCTGAGCGTTTCATCGCTATACCGCACCGCACCGGTTGGACTGCGCGACCAGCCCGATTTCATCAATGCCGTCGCCGCACTTGAAGTGACCGGCAGCGCGGATGACTTCCTCGCCACGCTGTTTGCCATCGAAGCCAGTTTCGGGCGGGTGCGTGGCATCAAAAATGCGCCGCGCACCCTCGACCTCGATCTGCTGCTGTTCGGCGCCGAATTGCGCGATTCACCTGGCTTGACGTTGCCACACCCGCGCCTGATCGAACGCGCCTTTGTCCTGGCACCACTGGCCGAAATTGCGCCCACATTGGTCATCGACGGCCATGGGCCCGTCGCCCAGCTGCTGGCCGACGTTGACGGACAGCGCATTGAACGCCTGCCGTAAGGTATCCTTGGCGCCGTTAATTTCCATCCGATCCACCCAGCCGATGACCTATTTAGCTTCCAACAAGCCCATTGCCCTGCCTGAAATCGCGCGCATGAAGCGGGAGGGCGAGAAAATCGCCATGCTGACCGGCTACGATGCCAGTTTCGCCGCCCTTGAGGATCGCTGCGGCGTCGATGTCATTCTCGTCGGCGATTCGCTCGGCAACGTGCTGCAAGGCAAGACCTCGACCCTGCCGGTGACCATGGAGCACATGGTCTATCACACCGAATGCGTGGGCCATATGGCGCAGCGGGCGATGTGCCTGGCCGACATGCCCTTCGGCGCCTACCACGAGTCGAAGGAGCAGGCGATCCGCAATGCCGGCCGCCTGCTCGCCGCCGGCGCCGAGATGGTCAAGCTCGAAGGCGGCGCGGTGATGGCCGAAACGGTGCATTTCCTCGTCGAACGCGGGGTACCGGTCTGCGCCCACATCGGCCTCACACCGCAGTCCGTGCATGCGCTGGGCGGCTATCGCGTGCAAGGCCGCGACGCAGCCGGTGCGGCGCGCATGAAGGCCGATGCGCGGGCGCTCGAAGATGCCGGAGCGGCATTGATGGTGCTGGAAATGGTGCCGGCGCAACTGGCCGACGAAATCACGCGCGAGCTGAAAGTCTGCGCCACCATCGGCATCGGGGCCGGCAAGGACTGCGACGGCCAGGTCTTGGTACTGCATGACATGCTGGGCATCTATCCGGGCAAGAAGGGTCGCTTCGTCAAGGATTTCATGGCCGAGGCGCAGAGCATCGAAGGTGCCGTGCGCGCCTATATTGCCGCCGTCAAGGACGGCAGCTACCCGGCGCCAGAACACTGCTACTGATTTTTCCCCATGCAAATACACGAGACCATCGCCGGCGTGCGTGCCGCGCTGAAAACGGCCAAGCGCATTGTTTTTGTGCCGACCATGGGCAACCTGCATGAGGGACACATCACTCTGATGCGCCTGGCGCGCGCGCGCGGCGACACGGTGGTTGCCTCGATATTCGTCAATCGCCTGCAATTCCGGCCGGGCGAGGATTTCGAGAAGTACCCGCGCAGCTTTGCCGCCGACTGCGAAAAACTCGTTACCGCCGGCGTCGATCACCTGTTTGCACCCGGCGAGACGGAACTGTATCCGGAACCTCAACGCTATGTCGTCGAGCCACCAGCCGAACACGCCGAAATACTTGAAGGCGAATTCCGGCCGGGGCATTTCCGTGGCGTCGCCACCGTGGTGATGAAGCTGTTCGGCATCATCCAGCCCCAGGCGGCACTCTTCGGCAAGAAGGATTATCAGCAGTTCATGGTGCTGTCCTCGATGGTGCGCGAGTTTGCGCTGCCGATCGACATCCTTCCGGGCGAAACCGTGCGCGCAGCCGACGGCCTGGCGCTCTCCTCACGCAACGGCTATCTGTCGACCACCGAGCGCGCCACGGCGCCACAGTTGCACCGCCTCTTGCAGCAAACCGTCACGGCCATCCGCGCGGGCAACCGCGATTTCGCCAGCCTGGAAAATAGCGCCATGGCGGAACTGCGCGCCAACGGCTGGGTTCCCGATTATCTTGCAGTACGGCGGAAGATTGACCTAAAATTCCCCTCCCACAATGACTTCGCCCTGGTTGTCCTGGCCGCAGCCCGTCTGGGCAAGACGCGACTCATCGACAATCTGGAAGTCTAGACACCCATTATTTCCCAGTAGTCAATCAGGACCGCGACAGCGCATTCCGGCAAGGCATCACGTCGATATCCCGGCCGCCGCTTGAATTTCTGCTACGATTCTCCACGTACGACACCCTACAAAATAGAGGAGCACATGAGCGAACATATCCAACACGTCACCGATTCCAGCTTCAAAAGCGACGTTCTGGAATCTGCCATCCCGGTCCTGGTTGACTACTGGGCAGAATGGTGCGGCCCCTGCAAGATGATCGCGCCGATTCTTGACGAAGTGGCCAGGGATTACAGCGGTCGGCTCAAGGTTGCCAAGCTGAACATCGATGAAAATCCCAAAACGCCAGGGGAGTTCGGCATTCGCGGCATTCCGACGCTGATCCTGTTCAAGGATGGCAACGTCGAAGCCACCAAGGTCGGCGCTCTCTCCAAGTCGCAGTTGACGGCATTCATTGACAGTAACCTCTGATCCATCTAAAGTCCGCCCGGAATCACGCGGTACGGGTTAGCTCCACACACAT
The DNA here is from genome assembly GCA_030682175.1 of Rhodocyclaceae bacterium. Classification (GTDB taxonomy): domain Bacteria; phylum Pseudomonadota; class Gammaproteobacteria; order Burkholderiales; family Rhodocyclaceae; genus Sulfuricystis. The sequence continues at coordinate 21,040 of JAUXOM010000003.1, read as the reverse complement.
ACCCGCCAGGATTCCGGGCTGCGCCAATCTGGTTCCGGCCCAATCCCGCAGTACAGTCTCCCCCTCCCCGCATTCGTTTTCACACTCCCTCCGGGCGTTTCCGCTCGCGTCTCCAGGCACAGCCATGCATCTTTCCGAACTGAAGAACCACCACGTCAGCCAGCTACTCGAAATGGCTGCCGCTGACGGCATCGAGGGCGCCAACCGTCTGCGCAAGCAGGAACTGATCTTCGCCCTGCTCAAGAATCAGGCAAAAAAGGGTGAAACCGTTTTCGGCGACGGCGTGCTCGAGGTCATGTCGGACGGCTATGGCTTTCTGCGCTCATCGGACACCTCCTACCTCGCCAACCCCGACGACATCTACGTGTCGCCTTCGCAGATCCGCCGCTTCAATCTGCGCACCGGCGACACCGTCGAGGGTGAAATTCGCACCCCGAAGGACGGCGAGCGCTATTTCGCGCTGGTCAAGCTCGATCTCGTCAATTACGAGTCGCCCGAGGCCTGCAAGAACAAAATCCTGTTCGAGAATCTCACGCCACTCCACCCGACCGAGCATCTGCGCCTGGAGCGCGAAATTCGCGCCGAAGAAAACACCACCAGCCGCATCATTGACATCATCGCACCAATCGGCAAGGGCCAGCGCGGCCTGCTGGTCTCGGCGCCGAAAAGCGGCAAGACGGTAATGCTGCAGCACATCGCCCATGCCATCGCGGCCAACCACCCGGAAGCGGTGCTGATCGTCATGCTGATCGACGAGCGCCCCGAAGAAGTGACGGAAATGACGCGCACCGTGCGCGGTGAAGTCGTCGCTTCCACCTTCGACGAACCGGCCACGCGCCATGTGCAAGTCGCCGAGATGGTCATCGAAAAAGCCAAACGCCTCACCGAGCACAAGAAGGACGTCATCATCCTGCTTGACTCGATCACCCGCCTGGCGCGCGCCTACAACACCGTGCAGCCGGCCTCCGGCAAGGTGCTGACCGGCGGCGTGGATGCCAATGCCCTGCAAAAGCCCAAGCGTTTCTTTGGCGCCGCGCGCAACATCGAGGAAGGCGGCTCGCTGACCATCATCGCCACCGCGTTGGTCGACACCGGCAGCCGCATGGACGAAGTGATCTACGAGGAATTCAAGGGCACCGGCAACTCGGAGATTCACCTCGACCGCAAGATGGCCGAAAAACGCGTCTATCCCTCGATCAACGTCAACCGCTCCGGCACGCGCCGCGAGGAACTGCTGATGGAGAAGGACGTGCTGCAAAAGGTCTGGGTATTGCGCAAGCTGCTCTACGGACTGGACGATCTGGAGGCCACCGAATTCCTGCTCGACAAGGTCAAGGCCACCAAGAACAACGCGGAATTCTTTGACTCGATGCGCCGCGGCAACTGATTACGGTTGATTTCTCCGCCGTTTTTCTGGATAATGCGCGACCCTACGCAGTGTGAATTCAAGCGTTACCCGCGAGCACCAATTGGACCAAGTGGGCCAATTGGCATTGATGGAATTGAGGACAAGATCATGAAAGAAGGCATTCACCCGAAGTACAACGAGATCGAGGTAACTTGCAGCTGCGGCAACAAGTTCAAGACCCGCTCGACCAACAGCAAGCCCCTGCACATCGAAGTATGTTCGGCATGCCACCCGTTCTACACCGGCAAGCAGAAGATCATCGACACGGCTGGTCGCGTCGAGCGCTTCCGCCAGAAATACGGCAAGCGCCCCGGCGCCGCTGCCTGAGCGATCGACGCAATGGAATTAAAGGCAGCCTCGGCTGCCTTTTTCTTTTTTCGAATATATCCCAATAGCGGCGACGGCCTTTGCCGAATAGCCTCACACTAACGGCGCATGATTTCCGGCCCATTCCATAATCAGGGCGTTTCCCCGCGCTTGCCCGCCACAGCACTGTTGTTGCTGGGCGCCATTTTTTTGCTGGTGGGCGTCGTCGGACACGATCCCTGGAAAACCGAAGATGCCATCCATATCGGCATCGCCCACGGCTTTGTCAGTCACGGCAACTGGCTGTTCCCCCATATCGCCGGCGAGCCATGGCCGCACACCGCACCGCTGTACCATTGGGTAGCCGCCTTGCTGGGGCAGCTGTTCGGTAGTCTGCTCGATTTCCACAATGCCGCGCGCCTGGCGACCACCCTCTTCGGCGCACTGTTCCTGCTCGCCCTGACCGGTGCCGCGCGCGCATTTCACGGTGAAGCCGCCGGCCGCTCCGCGCCGCTCCTGGCGATTGGCACGCTTGGCCTGCTGTTGCCCTTCCACGAAGCCCAGCCCGCTGTTGCCGGACTCGCCTTTGCCGCCCTCGCCTACTGGGGCGGCGGCCTGATCCTGCAGGGACCGGCGCACGGCGCGCCATTACGCGGCGCGGTGCTGCTCGGCGTCGGCCTCGGCCTGGCCTTCCCGGCCCATGGACTGGTCGGCCTGATCATGGCCGGCGCCGTCCTGCCAGCGCCGATTATTCGCCGTGACTGGAAAAGCCTGGCTCTGGCATTGCTGATTGCCCTGCCACTGATCGCCGCCTGGCCGGTCATCCTGTCCAGTCAGGCACCTGAACTGTGGCCGCAATGGCTGCAGTGGTGGCAAAACGAGTTCGCCGAAGCCACGCTGGCCCGCGGCATGCCGGAAGCAAAGCACATCGAGCAACTGGCCTGGGCAAGCTGGCCGGTACTACCCATCGCGGCGTGGAGCCTCTGGCTGCAACGGCACCAGATGGCCTCACTGGCCATTCCCGTGTTCGGCATGCTGCTTGCGTTGGCATGGTTCATGACCGGGTCGTCACGCACACTGGCAGTCATTCCCTTGTTGCTGCCGCTCACGCTGCTTGCCGCATCTGGCGTGGACCGCCTGCGGCGCGGCGCCGCCAATGCCTTCGACTGGTTCGGCATGACGACCTTCAGCATCTTTGCCGTGCTGATCTGGCTGGGCGCCAGCGCACAGGCTTTCGGCTGGCCGCCCAAGATCGCCAATAACTTCGAAAAGCTGGCACCGGGTCATGTTGTCGATTACCCGGCATATTCCATTGTGATCGCCGTAATAATCACCCTCGCCTGGATGCTGTCCTGGGCTCTGCGCCGCGCCAGTTGGCGCCCTACCCTGCGCTGGGCGTCAGGCACGACACTGTTGTGGGTCCTAGTGGCCATGCTCTGGCTATCGTGGATCGACCACGGCAAATCGTATCGCGCGGTTACGCTTTCGCTGCGGGCGGCACTGCCGCAAAAAGTCGCTTGCCTCGAGCGCGTCGGCATCGGAGCGTCACAGCGGGCTTCGCTCGACTATTTCATTGGCCTACGCACAATTCCCCCGACGCAGACCCGCGAATGCGATTGGCGTCTCGTCGCCGGCGACAAAAACCAGAAAGCGCCCACCGGCTGGACAGAGCGCTGGCAAGGCCACCGTCCCAGTGATCGCAACGAGCGCTGGTTTCTCTATCAGCGCCAGAAATAATCCGGGCGACCACGGCAGGCTGCAGATGCCATTAAGATAAACACGAGGGGTGACGAGCCGCCATTCCGGGTTTTCCAAGTCATCATGGTGCCGACACCCGGACTCGAACTGGGGACCTACCGCTTACAAGGCGGTTGCTCTACCAACTGAGCTATGCCGGCATTCACGGCGCGGATTATATCCGACCGTCCCGGCCCTGTTCCTCTACAATTGCGTGCTCCAGTTCGATTGGTCAAATTCATGCAGACCACTGCCACCAGCCCGGATTCTGCCCTGCGATTGCTTGTTGTTTGCAGTACTGCGGCAATGGTCGAGCAGTTGGTGGAAAGCTGGCAAGGTGAGGCTCGCCGCCCCCAATTCACGCCAGCGCCAAGCATCGCCGCCCTGCGCGGCCTGCTGCGTGAACAACACTGGGACGCGGTCCTGCACTGCCTCAACCACGTCGCCTGCACCCCGGCCACCACCCTGAAGACGCTGCGCGACCAGAGTCTCGACACACCGCTGATCATCGTCGCCGAGCCGGATAACCAGCGTGCGGCGACCAAGGCACTGCGGGCGGGCGCGCACGATGTCGTCTTTCTCGATCGTCTCGGCCACCTGGCTTTTGCGGTGGAGCGTGAAATCCGCGAAGCCGGTCACCGTGCCGACCACCGCGCGGCACTGGAAATGCTGCACGACAGCGAGGCGCGCTTTCGTGCCCTGGCATCCAACCTGCCCGGCCTGGTGTTCAACCTGCAACGCGAAACTACCGGAAAATACCGTTTTCTTTATGTCAGCGAAGGCTCCATGCGCCTGCTGGGTGTCAAACAGCATGAATTGCGCGGGGCCGCACAGCGCTTTTTCGATACCTTGTTTGCCGACGACCGCAAACCGCTGCTGGATGCACTCACGGAATCCGCGCATACCGGCAACGCCCTGATCTGGGAGGGGCGACTGGAAAGTGGCGAGCGCTGGATCGACATGCGCTCCCTGCCGCACCGCAACGACGAGGGCACGGTGCTGTGGACCGGCATCGCCACCGATATCACCAAAACCAAACATACCGAGGCCGCCCTGCGCGAATCGCGCGCCCAACTCGCCGCGCTGTCGTTTCACCTGGAAACGGCCAAGGAAGAGGAGCGCGAGCGGATTGCGCGGGACATTCATGACGAACTGGGCAGCATTCTGGTCCGGCTGAAAATCGAAGCCGCGCTACTGGCCAGCAAACTGCCAAGCAACCTGAGCCCCAAAGCGCATTCCATCGAGAAACTGCTCGATCAGGCCATGGGCACCGCCAGTCGCGTCGCCCGCCAGTTGCGTCCAGGCATTCTCAAGGAATTCGGCCTGGCTGCGGCGATTGAGTGTCAGGCCGAAGATTTTGGCCATAGCACGGGCATCACCTGTCGGGCGCAATGCGATGACGGGATCGATCTGGATTCGAATACGTCTCTGGCATTGTTCCGCATCGTCCAGGAAGCCCTGACCAATGTAGCCAAGCATGCGCATGCCTCGCTGGTAGTTGTGCGCCTCAAGCGCGAAAACGGTAACATCACCATCGAGATTCGCGACAATGGTCGCGGCATCGCCGAGCGCGACATGGACAAACCGAAATCTTTCGGCTTGCGCGGCATTCGCGAGCGGGTGCAAAGTCTCAACGGGGGTTTCCATATAGCCACGGCCGAGCAGGGTGGCGCCCTCCTCCTGCTGAAGGTGCCACTGCGCCACGGCGATGACACCCTGCCAGCCGAATACGAAGAAGTCATCCAACAGAATCTATTTTGAACACCGAGCTGAAATGTCCGAAAAAATACGCGTCCTGATCGCCGACGATCATGCGATTGTCCGCCAGGGCTTCAAGCAGATCTTCTCCGAAACCGAGGATTTGCTGGTCGCCGGCGAGGCCGATGATGGCGTAGACGCGCTGCAACTGGCCCGCCAGAACGAGTGGGATGTCTTCCTGCTGGATATTTCGATGCCCAACCGCAACGGCATCGACACCCTGAAATTGCTGAAGCGCGAGTTCCCGCGGCTACCGGTACTGATCCTCAGCATGCACCCGGAAGAGCATTATGCCTTGCGGGCGCTGAAGGCGGGCGCTTCTGGCTATCTGACCAAGCAGAGCGCGCCAGACCAGTTGGTCACGGCAATCCGCCAGGTTGCCGGGGGCAAGAAATATGTCAGTCCCGGGGTCGCACAGCAACTGGTGGATGCCATCGCCGATGACACCGAGAAGCTGCCGCATGAGCGCATCACCGACCGGGAATATCAGGTGCTGGTGCTGATCGCCAAGGGCATGCCCCTGACGCAGATTGCCGACGAACTCAATCTTGGCGTGGCTACCGTGAGTACCTATCGGGCGCGCTTGCTCGAAAAAATGGGGCTGAAAAGCACTGCGGAACTGATTCACTACGGACTGCGCCACGGCCTCGTCGAGTAAGCACATGAATCCTTCAGAAACCGCACGCGAGACGCTGAAAAGACTCGCCCTGCAACGTCAGCCACCGACGCCCGACAACTATCGGGCTTTCTACAATGAAATTGCCGGCACGGCGATCGCCGAGGACTTTCCAGAAAAATCGCTCAAGGCACTTGCCGGCGCCCTGCCGCGCAGCACCCAGGAGCAATTGCGCTTCGCGCGGCAGATTGACAGTGCGATCAGCGATAAAAACTGGAACAGCCTCAATGCGGCACTGGTTGATCTGCTGAATAAAGTGGCGGCAGAGCCGCCCAACTGGTCAGTGCTGATTCACGACCTGGTGACACGACTGGAGGCCCGCCAGGCCGACCTGACCCCGGCACGCAAGCGCGAGGCACTAGAGCATGTGCTTGCCTCATCAGCCGCACCGGATCTGCTCCACGCCCGCCTGCAGGGATTGCTGAAGACCTGGTCGCAGTCGGCCGGGCTGGAAAGTTCGCTGACCGATGGCATGGCTGCCGATGCGGGCGACTCCCACGCCGCCCCGCCAGCGCCGACTTTTGCCGAGGCGGCAAGCTCTACCGTCGCCCGTCCAGGTGAGCCTGCCAAGGGGGCAAGTGGCGATTTGCTGGACTTGCTGGCACAACTGCTCGAGAGCTCAATCAGTACCATACTGGCCGACCACCCGGAACTGAGCAAAGAGGCGATCGGCCTGGCCGGCGCCGCGCGCAACGCCCGCAATACCGATGACATCACTGCTTTTGTCGCGAATATCAAGCGTTTCAGCTATCGCCTCAATTTCGTGGTCGAAGATCAGGCTGAGTTGAAGTCGGGATTGCTGCACCTGCTGCACCTGGTCATCGACAACATCAACGAACTGGTCCTCGATGACCAATTGCTGCAGGGCCAGATCGCCGTGGTGCTTGCACTGGTCGATCAACCGCTCAATCTGCGGCGCCTTGACGATGTCGAGCGGCGCATGAAGGATGTGATCTTCAAGCAGGGTGCCCTCAAGAAAAGCCTGCTCGAAGCCAGGGACCAGATCAAGCAGATGCTGACCACCTTTGTCGACCGGTTGGGCGACTTTTCCGAAACAACCAGTGACTACCACGACAAGATCGCGCAGTGTGCAGACAAGGTCAGCAAGGCCCACGATATCGCCGACCTGTCGGCAGTTCTGCAGGAAGTCATGCATGAAACACGGATCATTCAGCTCAATGCCCAGCGCTCGCGTGACGAACTGTTCCTGATGCGCAGCAAGGTCAGTGACGCCGAACGTGAAGTCGAGCGGCTGCAGCAGGAACTGGCCAATGCCAGTCAGTTGGTGCGCCACGACCCGCTGACCGGCACACTCAACCGCAAGGGCATGGATGACGCCCTCGAAACCGAGGTGGGCCGCGCCCGGCGCCACAACAGCAAATTGTGTCTGGCGCTCCTTGACATCGACAATTTCAAGAAGATCAACGATACCTTGGGGCATGCGGCAGGCGACGCGGCACTGGTGCATCTGGCCAAGGTAGTGCACGAAGCCATCCGCCCCGAGGACACGCTGGCCCGCTATGGTGGCGAGGAATTTGTCGTCATCCTGCCGGACACGGCCCTGGAGAGCGCCGTCGGCGCCATGGTGCGCGTCCAGCGCGAACTGACCCGGCGCTTTTTCCTGAACAACAACGAAAAGGTGCTCATCACCTTCAGTTGCGGCGTTGCCGAGCTTGGTGCAGACGAACAGGCTGCGGAAGCCATCCAGCGTGCCGACGGCGCCATGTATCTGGCCAAGCGCGCCGGCAAGAACCGCGTGCTGGCGGCCTAGCGAGTGAATTACCCATGAAAGTCGTCTTTATCACTGGTGGCGCCGGCTTCATCGGCTCGGCACTGATCCGTCTGCTGATTGCCGAAAGCGATTGGCGCATCGTCAATATCGACAAGCTGACGTATGCCGGCAATCTGGCATCTTTGGCCGCGGCCGGACGTGACCCGCGGCATGTCTTCCGTCATCACGACATCTGCGACCGTCAGGCGATGGATGCATTGTTTGCCGAATACCGGCCCGACGGCATCATCCATCTGGCGGCCGAATCGCACGTCGATCGATCGATACACGGTCCGGGCGACTTCATTCAGACCAATGTGGTTGGCACCTACACCCTGCTTGAAGCAACGCGCACCTACTGGAGCAGTCTCGACACAGCCGCGCGCACCGCCTTCCGCTTTCACCATGTGTCGACCGACGAGGTATTCGGCAGCCTGGGACCCAGCGGGCTATTCGACGAATCTACCGCCTACGATCCCCGCTCGCCCTACTCCGCCTCCAAAGCCGCTTCGGATCATCTGGTGCGCGCCTGGCAGCACACCTACGGCCTGCCCACCCTCGTCACCAATTGCTCGAACAACTACGGCCCTTACCAGTTTCCGGAAAAGCTGATTCCGCTGATGATCGGCAATGCCGTGGCTGGCAAACCCTTGCCGATCTACGGCAAGGGCGACAACGTGCGCGACTGGCTGTATGTCGATGACCATGCGCGCGCGCTGAAGCTCGTATTCGAAAAGGGCAGGCCGGGCGAAACCTACTGCATTGGCGGACGCAATGAAATGACCAATCTGCAAGTGATCGACACGCTGTGCGACCTGCTTGACCGGCGACATCCCGGCAGTGAAGGGCGCCGTCATGCCGGGTTGAAAACCTTTGTCGCCGATCGCCCCGGACACGACCAGCGCTACGCGATCAATGCCGACAAGATCCGCCGCGAACTGGGCTGGATGCCACTGGAGACTTTTGCGAGCGGCATTGAGAAAACCGTGTCCTGGTATCTGGAAAATACCGAATGGACATCGCATGTCCAGAGTGGCGCTTACCGCCAATGGATCGACCGGAACTACACCCAACGCTGAGCCATCGCCATGCCTGCACGTAAAGGACTCATTCTCGCCGGTGGTGCCGGCACCCGCCTGCATCCCGCCACGCTGGCCATGTCCAAGCAACTGTTGCCGGTCTATGACAAGCCGATGATCTACTATCCGTTGGCGACACTGATGCTGGCGGGTATCCGCGACATCCTGCTGATTTCCACGCCACAGGACACACCGCGTTTTGCGCAACTGCTGGGTGACGGGACGGCTTGGGGCATCAACCTGCAGTACGCCGTGCAAGCTTCCCCTGATGGACTCGCGCAAGCCTTCATCATCGGTCGCAACTTTATTGCCGGCCAGCCATCGGCACTGATGCTCGGCGACAACCTGTTTTACGGCCACGAACTGGCCGGACAATTACAGCGCGCGGGTGAAACTGATTTCGGCGCCACGGTATTCGCCTATGCCGTCACCGACCCGGAACGCTATGGCGTCGTCGCTTTCAACGAGCAGCGCCAGGCGATCAGCATCGAAGAAAAACCGCAGCAGCCGCAATCGCGATATGCCGTTACCGGCCTGTATTTCTATGATGCGCAAGTGGTCGACATTGCCGCGCAACTGAAACCATCACCCCGCGGCGAACTTGAGATTACCGACGTCAATCGGCACTACCTCGCCGCCGGCCAACTCAATGTGGAAATCATGGGGCGCGGCATGGCCTGGCTGGATACCGGCACGCACGACTCGCTGCTCGAAGCCGGCCAGTTCATTGCCACCCTGGAGAAACGGCAGGGGCTCAAGGTCGCCTGCCCCGAGGAGATCGCCTGGCGTCAGGGCTGGCTCAGCGATGAACAACTTGCAGCACTGGCCGCGCCGCTCGCCAAGAGCGGCTATGGCGCCTACCTGCAAAGCCTGTTGCGCGACAAGGTGTACTGATGCAGGTCATTCCAACAGCCGTCAAGGATGCCCTCATCCTCGAGCCCAAGGTGTTCGGCGACGCGCGTGGTTTTTTCATGGAAAGCTGGAACCGCCGCAGCTTTGCTGCCCTCGGCCTGGATGTCGACTTTGTGCAGGACAATCATTCGCGCTCGCAACAGGGCGTGTTGCGTGGCCTGCATTACCAGGTCAGGCAGCCGCAAGGCAAACTGGTGCGTGTCGTCAGTGGCGCGGTTTTCGATGTCGCCGTCGATTTGCGCAAAACCTCGCCCACCTTCGGGCGGTGGGCAGGAGTCGTCCTGTCGGCAGAAAACCAGCGCATGTTCTGGGTTCCCTCCGGATTCGCCCACGGCTTCCTTACGCTCACCGAGAGTGCCGATTTTCTCTACAAGGCCACGGATTATTACGCCCCCGAACATGAGCGGGCGCTGCTCTGGAACGACCCAACCCTCGGCATCGACTGGCCCCTGAGCGGAACGCCACTATTGGCAGCCAAGGACGCCGCCGGGACACTTTTTCAGGATGCGGAAGCCTACCCATGACGTTCAAGAAACACGCCGGGCCGCCCCAAGTGTTTCTTGGCCCCCTGGGGGGAGAACGTCGCGCAGCGGCGTTTTCGGAGGGGCGTCCTATCCTGCTTACCGGCATTAATGGGCAGGTCGGCTGGGAATTGCAGCGTACGCTGCAACCGCTTGGCACGGTAATCGCGCTTGATCGAGCACGATTCAACATGACGGATCCCGATCAGATCAGGGCCGTGTTGCGCGAAGTCAATCCGGCCATCATTGTCAATCCGGCAGCCTACACGGCAGTCGACAAGGCGGAAAGCGAAGCTGACCTCGCCACCGCCATCAATGCCACGGCGCCGGGCATTCTGGCCGAGGCGGCGAAACAGCGGGATGCCTTGCTGATCCACTATTCGACAGACTACGTCTTCGACGGCAGCAACCCGATTCCCTATGTTGAAAGCGACCCGGTCTGCCCCATCAACACCTATGGGCGGAGCAAGCTCGCTGGCGAACAGGCGATACAGGCCAGCGGCTGCCGCCACCTGATATTCCGCACCAGCTGGGTGTATGGGCTGCGTGGCCAGAATTTCCTGCGCACCATGCTCAGGCTAGCGAAGGAACGCGACGAACTGCGCATTGTCGCCGATCAGACCGGTGCCCCGACCTGGAGCCGCATGATTGCCGAAACCACCGCCCTGGCCATCGCCCGCCACGCTGGCCAGCAGGGTATTTATCACCTCGCCGCCGCCGGCGCGACATCGTGGCACGGGTTCGCCTCGGCGATCGTCGAAGACGCCGCGGAGCGCGGCTGGCTTGAAAAAGTCCCCGCAGTGCGCCGTATCGCCAGCGCCGACTTTCCGACGCCCGCCCGCCGACCCGCCAATTCACGGCTGAACTGCGACCGCCTGCAGCACGACTTTGCGCTGCGCCAGCCCGACTGGGCGGAAGAATTGCGGCTTTGCCTCGATTCGGCTTTATCCATCCAATAAAATTCAGCAAAAGGTGTTGACGGTACTCAATGACTTCAAGCATAATGTCGGACTTGGCGCGGGGTGGAGCAGTCTGGCAGCTCGTCGGGCTCATAACCCGAAGGTCGCAAGTTCAAATCTTGCCCCCGCAACCAACCTACAAAGAAAATCGGCGAGTGCATTCTGATCATCGTTTGCCCGCCAAGGATGTTAGGTTGCCCTTACTCAAAATTATTGATTGAACGGGAATCCATTGGAGAACGAAGTCAACTCCTCTCCTGCTCCCGCGGCGGTTGCGTTTGATCCGCGGCGCAGGATACGCGAGCTTCTTGCCATACCAGACCGTGATCGTACCGATGCTGAATGGGACGAACTGAACGAGTTGGAGATTCAGACCGCGCCCGGCAATCGGGCTGGCGGTCAGCCTCCTTCCAGCTACTCCGGGAAGCCCCAGTTTCAGTCGAAGAATCGCTCGAAAAGCAAAGGGCAACACAAGCCCGGATCCGGCGGTAGTGGCGCTAGTGGCGGCGGCGGTCGGCCACCCCAAACCAAACCCAACAATCAAAACAAGCCACGACCGGCTTGATCCTGTTTTGCAGGTAATCATCCAGGTCTCCACGCTGTCTCGACTGAGATAAAACGATATTGGGCATGGCAGGCTTCTTGATTCCATGACCCGCCCGGACCAGTCTTTTTTCCGGACCAAAGTCGAACCTGCAACGCCCGAAAGTATCCCGGCAGGTCGAGTCAGCCGATGACCCAGCTCATTCTCGAACAAGCACTTAACGGCCTGCAATTCGGTCTCATGCTATTTTTACTGGCCGCCGGATTGACGCTGGTGTTCGGCATCATGGACATGGTCAACTTGTCGCATGGTTCGCTCTACATGGGCGGCGCCTACTTTGGCGCGGCGGCGGCGCAGGCTTCCGGTTCCTTTCTGGTTGGCGTGGTAGTGGCGATGCTGGGCATGGCCGCGGTAGGCGTCATTCTGGAAGTCCTGTTGCTGCGCCGTCTGTATCTGCGGGACCATCTGGCCCAGGTGCTGGCGACTTTCGCACTGATCCTCATCGCCAACGATGCCGTACGCATGATCTGGGGGCCGCAGCCGCTGCTCTTGAATCCACCGGCAGCACTGGCCGGCCCGGTCGAACTGTTTGGCTTCATCTACCCGGCCTATCGTTTGCTGATCATTGGTGTCGGCTTGGCGGTGGCAGTTTTCCTCTACCTGCTGATCAGCCATACGCGCGCCGGCATGTGGGTGCGCGCCGGCGCGGCCAACCGCGAAATGGCCGAGACCCTGGGGGTCAATGTCCGACAACTGTTCACCATCATCTTCGCGCTCGGCGCAGCGCTCGCCGCAGCGGCAGGGGTGTTGCTCGGCCCCTTGCTGGCAGTGCAGGTCGGCATGGGTGAGAACATTCTGATTCTCGCCTTTGTCGTCATCGTCATCGGTGGCATCGGTTCGATTCGCGGCGCATTACTGGGCAGCCTGCTGGTGGGCATTGTCGATACGCTGGGGCGGGCGCTCCTGCCAACGCTGCTCCGCGCCACGACAGCACCCGAGGTTGCCGCCCACCTCGGCCCGGCACTGGCATCCATCATGATCTATCTGCTGATGGCGGGTATGCTGTTCTGGCGTCCACAGGGTCTATTTCCCGCACGCGCATGAAAGAAGTGCGCCCCGCTACCCGGATCGAAGTGGCATTGCTGGTTGCCGCTGCCGTATTGCCGCTCATTCTCCAGGCGCTTGGCGAGGATTACCACATAGGTTTCGCCACGCGCCTGCTGATCTTTGCTCTGGCAGCGACGGGCCTCAATTTCATCGTCGGCTATGGCGGCATGGTGGCCTTCGGCCATGCCGCTTTTTTCGGTATCGGCGCATATGCGGTCGCCCTGATGATGACCGCCGGCATTTTCTCCGCGTGGATCACCTGGCCGGTCGCGGTCGCTGCAGCGGCACTTGCTGCATTACTGATCGGCGCGGTTTCCCTGCGTACCCGTGGCGTCTATTTCATCATGATTACGCTGGCGTTCGCCCAGATGATCTATTACTCGGTGATCTCGCTTGAATTTGCCGGTGGCGATGACGGTCTGTCGCTGGAGCAACGCTCGACCCTGGCGCCCCTTGATCTTGCCAACGATGCCACGCTCTACTGGGTGACTCTGGCGCTGCTGTCAATCTGCCTGATTGCCCTCAAGCGCCTCGCCGCATCGCGCTACGGCCGTGCCCTCACGGGTGTGCGACAGAATGAAACACGCATGGCGGCATTGGGCTACCCGGTGCAACACATCAAGCTTGTCTGTTTTGTTGTCGGCTCAGCCGTGGCCGGTCTGGCCGGGGCATTACTCGCCAATCAGAACGGCATGGCCAGCCCCAGTCAGCTTTACTGGACGCAATCGGGCATGCTGCTGGTGATGGTGATTCTGGGCGGTGTCGGCCAGCGTTTCGGCGGCATGCTGGGGGCCATCGCCTTGCTCGGGCTTGAAGAGGTGCTGGGGCGCGTTACCGAACACAGTCATTTCTATGTCGGCCTCGCACTGCTTGCCGTAGTGTTGTTCGCACCGCGTGGCCTGGCCGGCTTGTGGACCCGCCAGAAGTGAATACCTTACTCGGAATCGCCGGGCTCAAGCGCCACTTTGGCGGCTTGTGGGCAACGAATGGCGTCGACCTTGAGGTTGCCGCGGGAGAAATACACGCCCTGATCGGCCCCAACGGTGCCGGAAAAACCACACTGATCCACCTGATTTCCGGTGCGCTGCTGCCTGATGCAGGCACCCTGCAGTTTGCCGGGACCGACATCACCCGGCGCTCCACACATGACCGCGTGGCACTCGGCATCACACGGTCCTATCAGATTACGCAAGTCTTTCCACATCTGTCGTTGCTGGAAAACGTGCGGCTCGCAGTCCAGTCACGGCGGCGCGACTGGGGCTCAAGCTTGCGTTTCTGGCGTCCCGCCAGCGCCGACGTTCGGATGATCGAAGAGGCCGAAGAGAGGCTTGTCCGCGTAGGTCTTGCCGCTGCAGTCAGCCAATTGGCCTGCGACGTCTCCCATGGCGAACAGCGCGCGCTGGAACTCGCCATGGCGCTGGCGACCCGTCCGCGCTTGCTCCTGCTGGACGAGCCAATGGCCGGCATGGGACCCGAAGAGTCAGAGCACATGACCCGGTTGATCGCCTCACTGAAGAATGAACAGACTGTGCTCCTGGTGGAACACGACATGGACATCGTCTTCCGCCTGGCCGATCGCGTCTCGGTACTGGTCAGCGGTCGCATCATCGCCAGCGGTACGCCAAGCTTCGTCCGCGAACACCCCGCTGTGCGCAGCGCGTATCTGGGCGACGAACTGTAAATGAGCACACTGCTCGATATTGACGCCTTGCAGGCCGCCTATGGCACCAGCCAGGTATTGTTCGACATCAATCTGCGCATCCAGGAGGGTGAGGTCGCCACCCTGTTGGGCAGAAACGGCATGGGCAAGACCACGACGGTTCGCGCCATCTGCGGCATGATGCCGGCACGCTCCGGCCAGATCAGCTTTGCCGGAAAGGCTCTCACCGGGCTGCGCCCTGACCTGATCGCCCGCCAGGGCATCGCCTTGGTGCCGGAAGGTCGCCAGATCTTCGCCAACCTGACGGTGCGTGAACATCTCGTCGCCTTCGCCGCCAATCGCCATGCAACTGGCGATCCCTGGACTGTCGCCAAGGTCTTCGCCTTCTTCCCGCAATTGGCCGAGCGGCAACACCATCTGGGCAACCAGTTGTCGGGTGGCGAACAACAGATGCTCGCCATTGGCCGCGCCTTGACCACCAATCCCCGCCTGTTGATCCTCGATGAGGCTACCGAGGGCCTGGCGCCGCTGATCCGCGAAGAGATCTGGCGCTGTCTGGCAAGCTTGCGTAGCGCCGGGCAGACCATCCTGGTCATAGATAAATATGTCGAACGCCTGATCGCACTGGCCGACCATCACACCATCATCGAAAAGGGCCGTGTCGTCTGGCATGGCAGCTCGGCCATGCTTGATGCCGATCACGATATCTGGCATCGTTATCTTGGCGTTTGAATGATTAGCGCCGCACCTTGGCAACCTCTGCCAATGCCGGTTTTGCCGTCAATTATTATGCGTAATTCATGACTGTCGGAAAAAGCATCGAGTCGATATTGTCTGCCGACCTGGTCGGGGCCGCCAAAACACCACACTTCGGCATGTTGTGGTGGCTGCCCCGACTCGCCCTGACTCTGTTCGTGGCGGCGGTCATTGCTCTGCTGTGGTTTTCGGAAAAAAGCGAACAGGAAGAACGCCACGCCACGCTGATCAGCGACATGCTCTGGCTAGAGCAAAGTCTGGGGTTCCATTTGACCCATAACGAAGAGGTTCTGGGGCGCTTTGACGCCCAGCGCATCCAGCAGCCTGGCGTTTTCGATGCCCATGCACGGACCCTCGTCACCGGCGACACCAGCATTCATCAGCTCATCTGGCTTGACCGGGACGACAAGGTGCGTCATGCCCTGCTGCCAATTCCGGCCGCTATGCCCAAGGGAGAAAACCAGGGGCCAGAACCATCAAACACGATGAGCCATATGGCCCGCTCCCTTGGTCATGCCGTCTACAGCCCCCCCTATCAGACGCAGCAAGGCGACTGGCATTTCGGGGTGCATGTCCCGGTGTACATTGATGGACATCATGCCGGCACCGTGGTGGCCTTTTATTCGATCCGTCGCTTGCTTGAAAACGCCGCGCCCTGGTGGCTTGCCGAGCGCTATCGCGTCGAGATCATCGATCAGTTCAGTCAGTTGATCAGCTCACGCTCCAAGGTCGGCGCCGATGCCCCGGGTAGCGGCTACCAGATACCGTTTGACCCGCCCGGCCATGGTTTGATTTTGCGCGCCATACCGTACCAGTCACCTACCCCGCTGGCCGGCAGGTTGATTTCGGCCGCACTGGCATTGCTGGCGGTATTGATATTATTCAGCCTGTGGGTCTTGCGTCGCCATGTCCAGCAACGATTATTAGTCGAGTCAGCCCTGCAGACAGAGGTCGCCTTCCGCAAGGCGATGGAAGACTCGGTGCAAACCGGACTGCGCGCCCGCAATCTGCAAGGCCAGATTACTTATATCAATCCAGCCTTTTGCAGCATGGTGGGTTGGTCAGCCGAAGAACTGATTGGCCGCATGCCGCCCATGCCTTATTGGGCGGAGGAATATATTGACGAAACCCGCAACATGCATGCGAAGGTAATGGCCGGAGAGGCTCCCAGCGAAGGGTTCGAGATCAAACTTAAACGGCGCAATGGCGAGATCTTTGATGCCTTGATCCATGAAGCCCCTCTCATCGACAGCGCTGGACGCCATACCGGCTGGATGGGCTCGGTGGTGGATATCACCGAACGCGTACGGTCCGCCGAATTGGCGCGACAGCAGGAAGAACGCCTGCAGGCCAGTGCACGGCTCATTACCATGGGCGAAATGGCCTCAAGCCTGGCTCACGAACTCAACCAGCCCCTGTCGGCCATTTCCGGCTACGCGGCGGGTTGCCGCAACCTGATCGCAGCAGGAGCTCCCAGCAGCGAAATTGATGGTGCACTGGCAAAATGTCAGGAGCAGGCACAGCGCGCGGGTCGCATCATTCGGCGCATCTATGATTTCGTGCGCCGTCATGAACCAAGATCAGAAACCTGCAACCTGGAAATATTGCTCTCTGATCTAATTGTACTTATTGAAGTCGATACGCGCCGTCAGCACACACGCATAATCCGCAAGATTGCCCCTGACTTGCCCATCATCCAGGCTGATCGAATTCTGCTGGGACAAGCCTTGTTGAATCTTATGAAAAATGGCATCGAGTCGATGCGGCAGACCCCGCCCGCAGAGAGAACCCTTACCGTGAACGCCCACTGCAAAGACCACCAGGTGTTAATTTCGATTGCTGATCGAGGCTGTGGTTTTTCTGCTGAAGAGGCCACGCGATTGTTTGAGCCCTTTTACACGACCAAGAGCGAAGGATTGGGTGTGGGCCTCAATATTTGCCGATCGGTGGTCGAGGCACATAACGGCCGGCTCTGGTTTGCAACCAATCCCGAGGGCGGTAGCATCTTTCATATATCCTTGCCGGTAACCCCGGCATGAACAAAGGTCTGGTCTATCTGGTGGATGACGACGCGGCGATTCGCGATGCGCTGGCCTGGCTGTTAAGTACTCGGGGTATCCAGTCAAGCGCCTGGAGTTCGGCTGAATCCTTTCTCGCCGACTACCGTCCTGATATGAGTGGCTGCCTTATTCTCGATATTCGCATGACCGGGATGACCGGCATAAAACTTTACGATCAACTGCTCGCGCTTGGCTGTGCCATGCCGGTAATCTTTTTGACCGGCCACGGCGATGTGCCACTCGCAGTCAAGGCACTCAAGCGCGGTGCATTCGATTTCATAGAGAAACCGCTCAATGACAACGAACTGGTCGATCGCGTGGTCGAAGCCCTGAAGTCAGAGGAAAGTCGGCGCTGGCGAGACGCCGACCGGGCCGAGGTCGAGGAACGCTTTGCCACCCTGACCGAGCGCGAACGCGAAGTGATGACCGGGATTCTGGCCGGCAAGCTCAACAAGGTGATCGCCGACGATCTGCAGATCGCGATGCGTACCGTTGAAGTCCATCGCGCCCACATCTTCGAAAAAATGGGGGTTCGTTCAGCCGTGGAACTGGCTCAGCGTTTGTCGGCGCATGCCGCAACAGGTTCAAGATAAATCCAGCCACGCCGCCGGAGCAGACGATACTGCCCGAACACCAGCGCCGGATGTCGATCGGCATCGGCTTCAAGCATCTGGCGCAGCGCCTCGCGCATGCGCGCCTCGCTCGGAATCTGGACGTTCTGCCTGGCCAATAAATAACGCAGCAGATTGCGGGCGCGGGGTTCGCTCAAATCCCGCAGTTTCTGCATATTCAACGGGAATTCCACGGGCGCATCGCCATAATCGGCAATTGCCAACTCATTTAGCATGTCATGGGCTTCCGCAAAACGGCTAGCTGCAGCAGCCAGGTTTTTAGTCGTGGCGGGGAAGCGCGTGGTTAATGCAGGAAGGATGCTCTGCCGGAGAAAGTTTCGGGAATGCCGCGCATCGGCATTGCTCTCGTCTTCGCACCAGGCAAGCTGATGCAGCCGCGCATATTGCTCGACCTCATCACGACTGATGGTCAGCATGGGGCGCAACAGTCGTCCGCTGTGCTCGCGCATCGCAGCAACACCGGCGATACCGGAGCCACGCAACAAGTTGAACAGGAGTGTTTCTGCCTGGTCATCGCGCTGGTGGGCAAGCATGATCCAATCGGCAGGGGCAGCGGAAAGTTCCGCATGGCGGGCACGCCGCGCGGCCGCCTCCAGACCATCTTTTGACGATCGCTCGACAAGCACCCGCACGCTGGCGTATGGAACGCGCCATTGCTGGCATGCGTCACGGCAAAACTCGTCCCATTGATCGGCAAATGGGCTAATTCCATGGTGGACGTGTAGTGCCGCGAGATCAAAGTCCAATTGACCGTCTTGCTTCAGATGTACGAGGACATGAAGCAGCGAAACCGAGTCAATGCCGCCCGACAATCCCACCACGACACGGTGCCGCGGCAACACGTAACGCGCAAGACATGCTGCTACTGCCTGGACAAGACAGTTGGCTGATGATGCTGGCGTATCAATGCTGAGTGACTTCCTTGAATTTACCATGCCCCATCAAGCGTTCGTAACGCCGCTCGACCAGCTCGGCCATGGAGAGGCCCTGCAACTGACGCAAAGCATCCTGCAACGCCTTTTTCAAAGACTGGGCGGCAGCGCGCGGATCGCGGTGCGCCCCACCGATTGGCTCACTCACAACCCGGTCAATCAGGCCCAGTGTTTTGAGTCGAGAGGCTGTAATGCCGAGAGTTTCGGCAGCATCTGACGCACGCTCGGCACTTTTCCAGAGAATC
Organism: Rhodocyclaceae bacterium; assembly: GCA_030682175.1. Classification (GTDB taxonomy): domain Bacteria; phylum Pseudomonadota; class Gammaproteobacteria; order Burkholderiales; family Rhodocyclaceae; genus Sulfuricystis. The sequence goes on along the minus strand of JAUXOM010000003.1, from coordinate 1,977 downwards.
GAAGCGCAACCCTCCGGAGATATCACCGAGTAGGTCGAATATTGCATCATCAGCAGCGTGTCACCGGCGGCAATTGCCAGCGCCCCACCTGAGCCACCTTCACCAATTACGCTGCAGAGCAGCGGAACTTGCAAATCCGCCATTTCAAATAGATTACGGCCAATCGCTTCGGATTGCCCACGCTCCTCGGCACCAATACCGGGATATGCCCCGGGCGTATCGATGAAGGTGAACACCGGCATGCCGAATTTTTCCGCGAGTTTCATCAGACGCAATGCCTTCCGGTAACCCTCGGGACGGGGCATGCCAAAATTTCGCTGGATTTTCTCCTTCGTATCGCGACCCTTCTGGTGGCCGATTACGACACAGGACTGGCCGTTGAAACGCGCCATCCCGCCAACAATCGCCAGATCATCGGCGAATGAGCGGTCACCGTGCATTTCGACGAAATCAGTGAACATCAGGCTGATGTAGTCGAGCGAATAAGGCCGTTGCGGATGGCGCGCCACAAGGGCGATTTGCCATGGCGTCAATTTGCTGTAAATGTCCTTGACGAGTCCCGCGCTTTTATTTTCCAGCCGTGCGATTTCACCCGAAATATCGACGGCGGAGTCGTCCTGGACAAAACGCAACTGCTCTATTTTTGTTTCGAGCTCGGCAACCGGCTGCTCGAAATCGAGGAAGGTGGTTTTCATGGATCGGGATTTTACTGGAATGTCCATACAAATATCCTGCGCCAAGCAAAAACGCCCCGCAGGAATCTGCGGGGCGTTTTTGGGTGAGGATAGTCTGGTGCTGACCTACTTTCGCGGGCGTAAGCCCACTATCATTGGCGCGGTCCTGTTTCACGGTCCTGTTCGGGATGGGAAGGGGTGGTACCGGGACGCTATGGGCACCAGACTGAAACTGGTGTGACCTGGGGGTTGAGGCCGGGTCACGAGATCGGAAGAAGTAAAGGAGGTAATGATTGTTTAGCGCGATGAGCGGTGCTCATAGTTGCACATTGAGTTTCACGGATTATCGTGACTCAAGGTTATAGGGTCAAGCCGCACGGGCAATTAGTACCGGTTAGCTTAACGCATTGCTGCGCTTCCACACCCGGCCTATCAACGTTGTGGTCTACAACGACCCTTCAGGGGGATCGAGTCCCCGGGATATCTTATCTTGAGGCGAGTTTCACGCTTAGATGCTTTCAGCGTTTATCTCTTCCGTATTTAGCTACCCGGCTATGCCATTGGCATGACAACCGGTCCACCAGAGATACGTCCACTCCGGTCCTCTCGTACTAGGAGCAGGTCCCTTCAAATTTCCAGCGCCCACGGCAGATAGGGACCAAACTGTCTCACGACGTTTTAAACCCAGCTCACGTACCACTTTAAATGGCGAACAGCCATACCCTTGGGACCGGCTACAGCCCCAGGATGTGATGAGCCGACATCGAGGTGCCAAACTCCCCCGTCGATATGAACTCTTGGGAGGAATCAGCCTGTTATCCCCAGAGTACCTTTTATCCGTTGAGCGATGGCCCTTCCATACAGAACCACCGGATCACTATGACCTACTTTCGTATCTGCTCGACTTGTCAGTCTCGCAGTTAAGCATCCTTTTGCCATTGCACTATCAGTACGATGTCCGACCGTACCTAGGATACCTTCGTACTCCTCCGTTACAATTTGGGAGGAGACCGCCCCAGTCAAACTGCCTACCATGCACGGTCCCCAACCCCGATAAGGGGTCTAGGTTAGAATCTCAAACACACCAGGCTGGTATTTCAACGTCGGCTCCACGATGTCTGGCGACACCGCTTCAAAGCCTCCCAGCTATCCTACACAGGTCTATTCAAAATCCAATGCAAAGCTACAGTAAAGGTTCATGGGGTCTTTCCGTCTAGCCGCGGGTAGATTGCATCTTCACAAACATTTCAACTTCGCTGAGTCTCGGGTGGAGACAGTGTGGCCATCGTTACGCCATTCGTGC